>JBDTWF010000033.1:0-4018 GCA_040006815.1 Candidatus Moraniibacteriota bacterium
TTCCGGCGTCTCGGTGAAGGATCTCCTGCGTATCGCACTCGAAAAAAAATATGCACCTTTTGCACTTTCGGAAAAGATCAAATCGTTCGCCAGAGAACTCAAGATAAAAGACGAGCTCCTTTCGCGCTCCCTCAATGAGGGTTTCTCAGGCGGCGAAAAGAAGAAACTCGAAGCCCTCCAGGCGGTGCTCCTCGCCCCTAAGATTGCTTTTTTTGACGAGCTCGATACAGGCGTGGATGTCGACGCCATCAGAACTATCAGCCACTTTCTCCGGAAGCATCTCACGAAAAAGACGACGCTCGTTTTCATTACGCATTCTACCCGTCTCCTCAAATACCTGAAGCCGCAAGTAGTCCTCGTCATGAAAGACGGACAGATCGTGAAAGAAGGCGCTGGCGCTCTCGCCAAGAAGATCGAGGAAAAAGGATTTGATTGGATCAAATAACGAACATGTCCCAGAAAAGCGTCAAAAAAGACCTCGACTTCGATTACAAGTACGGCTTTGCCATGCCCGAACGGTCAGTTCATAAGACTAGGACTGGCTTGAATGTTGGAATAGTCGAGGAAATTTCAAAGGTCAAGGACGAAGCCAAGTGGATGCATGATTTCCGATTGAAAAGCCTGGCTACTTTCTTTGCCAAACCCCTACCCGAGTGGGGAGCCGAGCTCGGTGGAATCGATTTCGACGCCCTCACCTATTACCTCAAGGCGACCGACAAGCAATCCACGAAGTGGGAAGACCTCCCCAAGGAGATCAAAGACACCTATGACAAGATCGGCGTTCCGGAAGCAGAAAAGAAATTCCTCGCCGGCGTCTCGGCCCAGTACGAATCCGAAGTTGTGTACGAAAGCGTCAACAAAGAATTGACCAAGCTCGGCGTCATCTTCTGCGACATGGATACGGCCGTCAAGAAATATCCGGACCTCGTCAAGGAATATTTTGGGAAACTCATTCCCCCCAACGACAATAAGTTCGCGGCCTTGAATTCTGCCGTCTGGTCGGGTGGCTCGTTCGTCTATGTACCGAAGGGCGTCGAAGTGAAGCTCCCCTTGCAGGCGTACTTCCGCATCAATGCCGAAGCCTTTGGTCAATTCGAACGCACGCTCATCATCGCCGAAGAAGGCTCCTCTGTGCACTACATCGAAGGCTGTACCGCTCCTGTTTACACGACCGATTCCCTCCACTCGGCCGTCGTCGAAATCTATGTGAAGAAAAATGCCCGCGTCCGCTACACGACGGTCCAAAATTGGTCCAAGAATGTCTACAACCTCGTGACCAAGCGCGCTCGAGCCGAAGAAAATGCCGTCATGGAATGGATCGACTGTAATATCGGTTCCAAGGTGACCATGAAATATCCAGCTGTCTATCTCGCCGGTCCCGGTGCTCATGGAGAAGTCCTCTCGATTGCTTATGCCGGAGCGGGCCAGCACCAGGACGCCGGAGCCAAGATGATTCATCTTGCGTCCAATACGACTTCTCGTGTCATTTCCAAATCCATCTCCAAGGACGGCGGCCGGACTTCGTATCGCGGGCTCGTCCATGTCGCGAGCGGCGCCAAAAACTGCAGTTCCTCAGTGGTCTGCGACGCTCTCCTTCTTGATGAGAAATCCCGTTCGGACACCTACCCGACCATGCGCGTCAATGAGCCAGAGACAACAATTGAGCACGAAGCGACCGTCGAAAAAGTAGGTGCTGAAAAACTCTTCTATCTCATGTCGCGCGGCATTTCCGAATCCGATGCCCGCGGCCTTCTCGTCAATGGCTTCATCGAGCCCATCGTCAAAGAAATTCCGCTCGAGTATTCCATAGAGTTGAATAGATTGATGAATCTCGAAATGAAAGACAGTATTGGCTAATAGAATTTGGGATTATGAATCAAGAATTAAGCATTCGAATTTCAAGAGCCTGATTCATTATTCTTACTTCTTTATTCAAAAAATATTATGAGATTTTCCGACATCTCACAGGACAAGAAAACTCACTACAGTCTGAAACAGAACGAGGAAGCCTGTTTCTTTATGTTGAATCGAACCGGCCAGGTCACTTTTGAGCTGAATGCTCCTGGGGCCAAGGCAACTATTCTCTCACTTTTCCTCGCGAACGAGGATGGTCATGCCCTTTCGGTCACTCAAAAGCACAGCGCACAAAAAACCACATCGCACTTTGTCGGGAAGGCTCTTGTAGGCGGGACTGCTCGTTTCAACTATGAAGGCCTCATCTCCATCGAAGAAAAGGCTAATGGCTCTGACGCGAGCCAAGAATGCCGCAACCTTATCCTTTCCGAAAACGCCGGCGCCATTGCCAAGCCTGCCCTTGAAATTAAAACTGACGAAGTCCGTTGCCACCATGCGGCCACTACGAGTACACTTTCAAAGGAGGCAACTTTTTTCGCTGAATCGCGGGGTTTGAATGAAAGTGAGGCTCGAGGGCTTCTCGTGGCCGGTTTCGTCAAAAGCGTTTTGGAGAAGATCCCCGAAACCTTTTCAAAGGAACGAACTGCCATTGAGGAAGAAGTAATGAAAAAATTGACGAAACTCTCTCTCTAGTAACTCTATGCTCGCCCCACAAACAATCAAAAAAGATTTTCCCATCTTTGAAAGCCAGCCTGATCTGGTCTACTTGGATTCGGCCGCGACCGCCCTCAAACCAAAAATGGTGGTGGACGCCACGAATGAATATTACTTTGAATATTCGGCTAACGCGGCCCGCGGCCTGTACCCTCTCGCTGAGCTTGCGACGACCGCTCTCGAGAACGCCCGGAAAAAGATCGCGCGCTTCATCAATGCCACAAGTGATCGTGAAATCGTTTTTACCGCCAACGCGACCCACGGCATCAATCTTGTCGCGCTTGGCCTGGAAGAATCTATTCCGCCAGAAGCTAACATTGTTGTGACTGACATGGAACATCACTCCAACTTTCTCCCATGGAAGGAATTAGCCCGGCGCAGTGGTGCAGAACTCCGAAGCGCCCTTTTCACTGAAGAAGGTGTCGTGAGCGAAAGCTCTTTAGCTTCTCTTGTCGACGAAAAAACAGTCATCGTTGCTTTTGCCGCCGTTTCCAATGTGCTCGGCGTACAGAACCGGGTCACGGATCTAGCGGCAATCATACGGGATCGGAATCCGAACGCTCTCATTCTCATCGACGCCTGCCAAGCTGTCGGCCATTTCCCGGTGGATATGGAGGAATGGGATGCTGATTTCATTGTCTTCTCCGGCCACAAGCTTTTCGGACCGACGGGTATCGGCGTCCTTGCTGGAAAAAAGGTGTCTCTCGAAAAACTCTCCGAAAAAAATGTCGGGGGCGGTACTGTCCTCGATGCGTGTAGTACTATGACCCGGTACAAATCTCTTCCGGAAAACCTCGAAGGCGGGACGCCCAACATCGCTGGAGCCATTGGACTGGCAGCAGCAATTGAATATATTGAAACGCTCGGCCTGGAAAATATCCGCCAACATGAAATTGCTCTCATGGACTTTACCCTGAAGCGATTACGCGAGGCTTTTGGAGAAAAAATCCATATCCTCGGAACCCTCGATGCCGAACAGCGTGCAGGACTGGTTTCATTCGCGCTTCATTCCATTCATCCGCATGATTTGGCTCAAATTCTCGGGGAAAACGGTGTGTGCGTCCGAGGAGGAGAACTCTGTGCCTCCCCGCTTCACCGCGCTCTCAAGCTCCCGGCCACGACGCGGGTCAGTCTCTCTCTCTACAACAGAGAAGAAGACATTGAAAAACTCATTGCCGGCATCCAGAAAGCCCTGACTCTTTTCGGCTAAGCTATGTCCATCTATCAAGACGTTCTCCTCGATCACTACCGCAATCCACGGAATAACGGTCGCCTCCCCCACCCGACTCACCAGTCGGAGGAGAGTAATCCTGCTTGCGGTGATGTCCTTCAAATGGACATCGAAGTGAAAAATGATAAGATAAAGGATGTGAAGTTCATGGGCTCCGGATGCGCCATTTCCCAGGCAAGCGCTTCGCTTCTCACCGAAGCCATCAAAGGAAAGGGTGTC
>JBDTWF010000034.1:0-20854 GCA_040006815.1 Candidatus Moraniibacteriota bacterium
AAAAACCGGCGTCAAAAAAATGATGCTCGGCGTTGCTCCTTTGAAGAAGGTTTAAATCTTTTAAAGAATAAGGGTAGCAACTACCCCTTGACGAATGGATTTTTTGCTGATATAAGAATAGTGCAGAGGCAAGGACTACTTTGCTCTCTGTATCCCTGTTCACACCTAAAAAGGAGTAAGGAGATGGACGCTGTTCCTTCAAATGTCGGGAAGGTCAGCCCGATCGGAGCCAATCCACACGGCACGTTCGAGCGACCCACTCTCAACCAACCAGTGAGCTAGCTTTTCAAGGCTCGTTCGACTGACCACAAGTACCTGAGCGAGTGTGTCGGCACCTGTAACTGCGAATCGGTGCTCGGCGACGGAATTATTCTCACGGCTGAACAGCGCGAAGCAGTGGTCCCCAAGATCCTCGCTCTCGATGTCGACACCGTGAAGTATAAGCTCATGAATCCCGACGCCGGCGAAGGCATGACGCGCGAACAAGCGGATGCCGCTGAGAAGTGGTATAAGCGGTTCCTCGTCCTTGTGATCGAGAACCCGGGCAAGAATATCGTCCCGCACAAGGTCATCGACCGCTTCTGGCATACGCACATCCTCGACACGCGCAAGTACGGCGAGGACTGCCGGCAGCTGTTCGGTGCCATGTTGCATCACTTCCCATTCTTCGGAATGCGAGACGACACCGACTTTGACCACCTGGTTGCCGCAGGTGACGAAACGCGCGATCTGTACGTCGAGCGTTTCGGCGAATCGCTGCAGGATCTCACGCGGCATTTCGCGAGTTGATCCGACCTCAGTTCATGGCCATGCACTGAAAACAAATAGGGGTTGGTAGTTGTATACTGCCAACCCCACCTTTTTTAAACGGAGAGTAATTCCAAAAATTTTTATGCTTATATCATTCGAAAATCAGGTGCTCTCATCAAAAGAAATTTTGTTGGATAAAAGCAGCCTGAAGGAGATTCCTTCTAAAAATCACAAAAAAGCAATAGATAACGCAAAGCACATTTTTGCTGTTGATTTCGAATATGAAGCAAATGGGAAAAAATATAACGGTTTTTATGCACATCTAAAGGAAATGCCAGAGAAGAAAAGTCCTGTCGTTATCCTTAATCGCGGTGGAACTGGATTATACGGTTTTATAGATGCCAGACAAATTTTTTCTGGCTTTGCGACTTCTGTAATAAAGGCAGGCTATATTGTGATTGGCTCTCAATGTATGGGAACAGCTGAAGATGGGGCTAAAGATGAGATGGGTGGCGAAGATTTTCAATCAGTACTTGCTCTAAAAAAATTTATAGAAAAAGATAATCTAGCCGATACTGAAAAAATTGGGCTTTATTGTGCAAGCCGCGGCGCAGTTGCTACCTTTCGACTTCTTACTGAAACTAATTGGGCGAAAGCTGCGGTTGTAATTTCCGGCGCTCTCGATTTTTTCGATGACGAATTTCGTCCGGAAATGAAAGAGCATTACGAAAAAACGTTTGGCGGCTCAACGGAGGAACGCGAGAAACGGTCTGTCATGTATTGGTCAGAAAAACTTCCGAAAAATGTTCCGCTTCTTCTCATGTATGGTACATCTGACTGGCGCGTAAATCCACAAACCGCCCTTCAATTTTCAGAAAAACTTATAAATTTAGAAATCCCTTTTCGGCTAGTTATGTTTGAAGGGGACGATCATATGCTTACAAAAAATTGGCTAGAATCCCGTGCTCTCGGAGTAAACTGGCTCGATCGATTTGTTCGAAATAATGAAGAGATTCCGGATATGAAAAAACATGGGAAATAGAAACTCCGCCTTGGGGCAGCATTTTCTTTTTTCAATGTATGTAAATGATTTGACGGTTGTCGGGAGATTTAAATTTTTCCGGCGCTCTTACTGTGCCGAAGACTTTCTTTTTTTCTTCCCGTGAAAGGTTTGGTGGATTTCCTTGAGCCGCTCATTAGTCACATGGGTATAGATCTGCGTCGTGGTGATGGATGAGTGGCCGAGCATGGCTTGGACCGAGCGGATGTCCGCTCCGTTGATGAGGAGATCGGTGGCAAAGCTGTGCCGGAGGGTGTGTGGATGGACATCTTTTACGATGCCGGCTTTTTTGGCATAGTACTTGACGAGACGCTGGATGGAGCGGGGCGTGAGGCGGAGGCTTTCGCGCTTCGCATTCTTTTTATTGACGAGACCCTTCTTCCCATGGGCGACGAAGAGAGCCGGATCGACATCGGTGCGCTTTCGGAGATACTGCTCGATAGCCGTCTTGGCTTCGGGGGAGAGGAAGACGATGCGGAGCTTGGAACCTTTTCCGCGAATACTGAACTCGTCTTTTTTGAGATTGACCTGATCGCGATTGAGGGAAGCCAGTTCGGATACGCGGAGCCCGGCTGAGAAGAGGAGCTCGAGGATGGCCCGGTTGCGTTTTTCACGGACGCTCTCACCACTCGCCGCCCCGAGGAGCTGGCCCACTTCATCGAGTTCGAGGAAATCCACTTGACGGTCGGGAATCCGACCGATCTCGATCTTTTCTGCGGCCAGAGCCGGGATATCTTGTTTGGCAAGGTATTTGAGGAAGGTCCGGAGGACTATGGCGTGGTAGGCCTGGGTGTTTTTCTTGAGGGGAGTGCCCTGGCGGCTCACTTTTCGGTTGAGGTAGAGGCGGTATTCACGGACCTTTTCCGCCGTAATGTCATCCACCACCGCTATGGGACCCCAGTCAAAGAAATAGGAGAGCGTCTGGGCATAGCTCTCGAGGGTGCGGGGGGACCGCCCAAGCTCAATTTCCAGATGCTCACAAAATCGTTTGGCCAAGCGCTCAATCTCACTTTTCGGTTTTTCGAAGGGAGTCATTTTTGTATTATGCGACATTATTATAGCATAGAAGAAAACCTTTCCCGAAGAAGGGTTTTCCCGGGATGAAAAAAATGAAAAATGCTTTAAATAAGCCATAAATTAAAATCATCCCCTTTCCTTTTTTATTGACCAAATTGACCGAATAGGCTAAGATTGAGACTGTAATTCTAAGGGGAAAATCGGATGCCAGTCGGTATGGAGGGGATCTTTCCTTCCCTGGCTCGACGATCTTCCTTTTGAAAGGACAGTTTCTATTCTTTCGCGCTTGAAGCAGTTTTTGGCGGAAAGTCCGGCCAAGCTCCAGAAGAAAGGGACGGTGTGGAACAATGAGTTCCATCACCTCCAATCACGCTTTCTTATCTGGTTTAAGGAACGCTCCGGGTATCGTCCGGTTCGCCTTTTTCGTAACTACTCCGCCTTTTTTTTGGTCGTTTCCTCGGCCCTTGTCGTTTCGGGCATCAATTTAACCCAGGAACATGGCATTCCTGGCTTCCTTATGGGAGCTTCAGCTGGTGCTGCCAGTACCAACGGCGGTCTCTCGTCGATTCGGGCTTCTGCCCAGAGTGGGAAAAAGCATAATTTGAGCCTGGTTTCCCTTGCCAATACGGTGAATAGTGTTGATCCAAGCCAAAAAACTGAGTCAACGGTTATTGAGGGAACCATCCTCAGTCCTGAAAATCAGATGTTTCTCTCCCCGGCAGTAGGCGGGAGTATCGCGCGTGATCCGGAAGAAGAGGGTGGGGTCAAGATCTATACCGTCCGAGCGGGAGATACGGTCTCGGGCATCGCGACCGCCAATGGCATTACGGTGAACACCATTCTCTGGGCTAATGACCTCGATAATGTCGACTCTATCCGTCCGGGCGACCAGATCTTCATTCTTCCGGTGGCTGGATTCAATTATGTTGTGAAAAGCGGCGATACGCTGGATTCAATCAGTACGAAATACAAGGCGGAACGAGACCGCATCATCGCTTTCAACGGCCTTCCGGCCAATGGTGAGCTCACGGTGGGTGAAGAGATTGTTATTCCGGATGGGCAGAAGGAGGTTTCAACACCGACTCCCTCGACGGACGCCTCGGGACTGGCCAGGCGCCAGTATGCGACGCAAGGCGGAGGGGTAGCCACGGACATCACCCCGAATTTCACCCGACCAGCCGAAGGGCGAGCTGGAGCGGGCCATCGTTTCCCCTACGGTTACTGCACCTGGTATGTGGCCCAGAAGCGCTATGTTCCTTGGGGTGGAAATGCCGGAACATGGCTCTATCACGCGAAAGCTCTGGGCTATAAGACAGGCAAAACACCGACCCCTGGCTCCATTGTTGTGACGACTGAGAATCGCTTCTATGGCCATGTGGCGATTGTGGAGAAGGTTTCGGCGACTACTATCACGGTCTCTGAAATGAACTATGTCGGCTGGGGGAAGAAGAGTGTCCGACAACTTCCGCGCGCGAGCCGAGCAATCAAGGGTTATATTTATTAAAAAAACAATTTTCTCATGAAGAGAAGAGGGATGAAGCGCCAAATCCTTGAGCGCTTTTTTCTTGGGAGGGGGGGGTGTGAAAAAAGGAACCTCTTTGATGGCGCAAAGCTGAGAACCTTGTGTTATAATGAGAACAAATTTCTCTCATGATGCGCTTGAAACGCGAAGGTATGCGTTTGTTTCGGAAATCAAAAACAAAAAAACTGCTGGCCGGTTTGTGTTTCGTCTTTGTGGCGAGCACTCTTTTCCTGTTTTCGGCCCATGGAGCTCAGGCCGACGGAGGCGGGGCGATAGTGAAATGGCTGTCAGAGCCTTTTGCAATTGTTATCAAAGGATTGCTGATTGCAGTCTTCACCCTCTTTAGTTGGCTCGCTTCTGTCGCCGTCTCCCTTTTTGGCTGGGCAGTTGATCCGAATTATGTGTCGGATTTTTTCAACCGTCCGATCGTCTATGAACTCTGGAAATTTGTCCGGGATTTTTTCAATCTCTTCTTCATCTTGGTCCTTCTCTTTTCGGCCTTTGCGACAATTTTCCAGGTAGATCAGTACCATATCCGGAAAATCTTCCTCAACATTCTCCTGGCCGCCCTTCTCGTTAATTTCAGCTTTCCCATCTCGCGCTTCATCATCGACTCGGCCAATGTACCGATGTACTATTTCTTGAATAATTCTCTTGTTGACAAGACTCAGCCCAAGGAATTCTTGGGAACATTCCTCTCGGCTTCACACCTGACAGGTATTATTTTTCCGAAAGAAAATGGAAAGTTGGATGCGATTGTGGATGGCACGGAAATTTCATATATTCTTGTGGCGGTGATATTCATGTTCATGCTCTCCATTACGCTTCTCGTCTTGGCGGTGATGATGCTTGTCCGTCTCATCGCGCTCATTGTCCTTGTCATATTTGCCCCCATTGGTTTTGTCGCGAGCATTATCCCGGGTATGGGAGGCTACGGGAAGCAGTGGTGGGATACTTTCCTGAAGTATGCCTTCTTCGGACCGGCCGCCGCTCTTATGCTTCTCATCTCTATTCGTTTTCTCCAGGGGATAGACGATAAAACACAAAAGGGCGGAGCCGTTTTCACTGCTATGAAGGAGTCTGCTTCGAGTAATTTGGCTGCAACGGACGCGAACTTCATTACCTCCCTTATGTTCTTTGGCATCCCCATAGTCCTCCTCTGGTTTACTATGGGCCTCGGGAATAAGTTCAGCGTGGCTGGTGCAAGCGCGGTGACTGGCTGGGGGCAGAAGGTGGTCAAGGGTGGGATCATGAAAATGTCGGGGGCGAATGCGATCAAACGAAATTGGGATCAATTTTCCTCTACGAGGAAGAAGCGTCAGGAGGAAATGAACAAAGGGAACTTGGGCGCGCGTCTCGGGAAGACTTTCACTAAAGGACAGGAAAAAGCGCTGGGGGCGCTGGGGCTCAAGGGAGCTCAAGAGCGCGTGAAGGATATGCATACCAAAGCCGTGTATGAGCAGGCAGATGAGAACAAGAAGAGTGGTATTAGTGATTCTGACCTGAAGCTCCAGCTTATGAGTAAGGACAAGGTGAAGTCAGCCGCGGCTGCCATCTCTCTTTCAGAACGAAAGGCTATTGATACGACCGAGGAGTTTTCGGCCGCTCTCGCGGCATTGGGTAATAACACCAAAGAAATCTCAACTCTTTTTGAAAAGACGAGTGGTGGCGCTATGAAGGGGATCACGGGTGATAAGTACAAAGAGATCCGAAATTCACAAGTTGTAATGAATAATGGAAATCTCAGGAAACAGCTTGATACGCAAATGGCGGCGCAGGGTAACGCAAAAGCTATTGTCGACTACGAAGTCAGTCTTATTCCTGCAGGAACTACGACGAGAGACGGAAGCGATCCCGTGGAGGCTATCATTCAAAACACGGTAAATAAGATGAAATCTGCGAAGGATGTGGCGAAATCAGAGAGTCTTTTTTCGGATCCTACTTATGGGAAATATGCGACAGAGGCTATTCGCGCCCAGGGAGCACGGCGTATTCTTGCGGTGAAGAAGGTTTCGGCCGAAGAGGGGACTACGGTTGGGAGTCGTTTTGCTGAGCCAAAGGCTGAGACTTCTGCTTCTGCAGAACTTGCCACTCCGTATCCTGATATCGACGAAAGCATGTTTCCACCAAAAAATCCAAAAAGCTAAGGTATGAATGATGTTCGGGACAACGCAATCTATTACCCCATGCTGGTTTCGAATGCTGGAACGGCAGAACCTCTTTCTCGGGCTGAGGATGCTTTGATATGGAAGAAGTATTTAACGCTCCCGCAACAAAAAAGAAACATTCTTACTGCAGATGAACTTCCCGTGAAGCTCCAAGAACTTCAGCAGAAATTTTCACTGAATGAGGAAATAATCGGGAAGGTTTCGCTCGGAGTTCGGATGCTTTTCTTTGGAGAGATAGATCTACATGGGTGTGAAGCTAAGGTTGGATCAATACTTGAACTGAACGGGGGAGGAGACCCGAACCGAGCTCGTGAAATTGCTCAATTTATTGATCGAGAAATTCTCCACCTCGTCCCAGCACCAGTGATAGAAGAGAAGGACGAAGAAGAAAATCCACAAGGGGCACCAGCCTTAGTAAGGCTTCCTCTCCTTCAGGCGATGGGGAAATATCCACGCCTTGGGGATCAAAATGTCACGACCGATCGGATCAAACTCCGAGGCGCGCTCGAACCGGCTCGGGGATCACTTTCGAGCTGGATTAAGTACTACCGCGATGAGCTCGGGATTGGCTTTCATGACCAGGTCCAACGGGGGCGTTTTCTTTTTCAGTCTGAAAACGGGAAGCACTTGTCAGGTGAAGAACGCGACCGCTTGAATCTCATCCTCAAGTCAATTGAGGAGGATTTTCCTCTGGAAATCGATACGGTTCATCAAATGATTATTTTCCCGGCTCCAGAAAAGCGCATTCTCGAGATGCCGGTGCCACCAGTTACTCCTCTCGCTCGTGAGATGATCAGTCGTTCGGCTTATCCGCCAGTGAGTCCATCCACCCCTCGTGCCTTCATCCCGACACCTCCCTCACCCTCCTTTATTGGAATAGGGAGTAAGCCTGTCTCAGCCTCGGCTTCTTCTTTTGCTGAGCCGGGCTCCAATCAGGGTGGTGTGATGGAAATCAAGCGCCGCCGTGAGACAGAGGAAATGCCCGCGTCTATTCTCAGTGAGTTTGGCGGCGGGGCGACACCCGGGAAAAATATCGCGGGCGATACGCTTCACTTTTCGACGGGGCATGTTTTTCCAGCAGAACATGAGCCGACTGCGCCAATTCCTCATGCGCTTTCTCCTCAATCTCCAGCCGTGGCTTCATCTCAAACCCCATCACCATCGTTGAGACCGGCAGAAGCCACGAGAAGCGTTTCGCCCGGTCGGACCATTCCACCACGTAGTCCGTATTCGATTCGACCACTCCGACTCAGGAACGACCAGTAAGAGAGAATCAAGAATAAAGAAGCAAGAATAAGGAATAAAGAAGAGGAATTCCTTTTTTCAAAAGGGATTTCTTTCGCATCAAAGCCATAATTCATGATTCCTACTTCATAATTCTTCGTTGCCTAGAAGCATGCTGTGATTCAGAGAGTCAAACCTTCATGTTAGAATGAACTAGCTATAGAAAAACAAAGATATGATGTTCAATGTTCCACAGTTCGTTGATGTTGAGGACAAGATAGCTGGTCCTCTGACCTGGCGCCAGCTTCTCTGGATGATCGGGATGGGCGTCACCCTTCTGGTTCTCTTCAATCTTCTTTCGACCGCTGTTTTTTTTGTTGTAGCGGTATTCGTCATCCTTCTTTTTTCGGCCCTTGCCTTCTACCGACCGAATAAACAACCACTCATCCTGACTGTCATGCACGGCATCACATTCCTTTTCCGGCCGAAGGTGGCGATCTGGGAGCGCCCGTCTCAGAAACCCCTTCGTGAAGTGCCGACAGAGGCTCCTCCGCTCAGACCAGTTCTCACTGAAAAGAAAGTGACGGCTGAAGAGCTCAAAAATTTGGCCCACATCGTTGATCGGCATGGCCGACTCTAAAACTATGCTTACCGAACTCCTCACCCCCAAAAAGAAAACCGGCGTTGGTGCCGTCGCTTCGTCGACCCAGAAGTATGTGGATGTCGAAGAGATCCGTGAAGGCATGATTGTTTTGAAAAGTGGAGCGCTCCGCTCCATTCTCTTGGTCTCATCCTTGAATTTCGATCTCAAGGCAAGCGAAGAACAGGATGCCATCATCGCGCAGTATCAGAACTTCCTCAACTCTCTCGATTTCCCGGTTCAGATCGTCATTCAGTCGCGACGCTTCAATATCGAGCCCTATCTCGAACTTCTGAAAAATCGCGAGGCCCAGCAAACTAATGAGCTCTTGCGTTTTCAGATCGGGGAGTATCGAGACTTCATCAAGAATCTGACGGAGGTATCCAATATCATGTCGAAGTTTTTCTACATCGTCATTCCTTTTTCGCCTGTGGAGAATGAGGAGGGCGGCTTTTGGCAGAAAGCGACTGATATTTTCCGTCAAAAGAAAACCATCGGTCTCAAGGATGAACTCTTTGACACCTATCGCACTCAGCTTCTCCAACGCGTCGATCACTGCGTCGCGGCACTCACTCCGACCGGCATCCGAGCGACGCTTCTTGGTACCGAAGAGATCATCGAACTTCTCTACAATAGCTACAATCCTTCGCTTTTTACGACCACCATTGTCAAGAACATCAGCGCCGTCGAACTTCATTCTCCCAAGCTATGAAAGAAAAACTCGTTGTTTTCAATGCGGATGAGCCTCTTGTCTCCACCGAGGCCGTGAAGAGCGCTCTTTCGAAAGAAAAGAAGAAGCCAGAAACCGGCTTTTTAAGCCGTCTCATAGAACACCATGAACGAGAAGAGGGAACCGGAAGAGAGAGCGAGGAGCTTTACCGGAAGGGCTTGGCCACGATTAAGGACCTGATTGCTCCGCCAGCCATCCGCCTGACGGCAACCTCGATGCAGGTAGGTGAAGTCATGGCCCGCTGTCTTTTCGTCATCGCCTATCCACGGTACCTTTCGACGAATTGGTTTTCGCCCATCATCAACATGGATTTTCCCATGGACATTTCTTTCTATATTCACCCTATTGATACGGGTGAGATCCTGAAGAACCTCCGGAAGTCGGCTACGCAGGTCCAGTCCCAGCTCAACATCGAGGCCGAGGACGGCAAGATCCGCAATCCGGTCCTTGAGACGGCCATGCAGGACATTGAGGGTCTTCGAGACAAGCTCCAGCAGGGGACGGAAAAGTTTTTCCGCTTCGGCATCTACATGATGCTCTATGGAGCGGATGAGCGCGACATTCTCCAGAAAACCCAGGCCGTCGAGGCTATTCTCGAGGCCCAACTTGTCTACACCAAGACGGCCGTTCTTCGTATGGACCAGGGCTTTGCGGCGACGCGTCCGCTCGCCAATGATGTTTTGGATGTGGCCAATAACCTCAACACTGAGCCGCTTTCGACAACCTTCCCATTCGTTTCTTCCGACCTGTCTTCCAACGAAGGCATTCTCTACGGCATCAACCGCCACAACAACTCGCTTATTCTCTTCGACCGATTCAAGATGGAAAACGCGAACATGGTGGTCTTTGCCAAGTCAGGTGCCGGTAAAAGCTATACTGTGAAGCTCGAAGTCTTGCGCTCCATGATGTTTGGAACGGATGTCATCATCATCGATCCGGAAAATGAGTACAAGCATCTCTGCGAAACGGTGGGTGGCTCCTTCCTCAAGATCTCTTTGAACTCGGACATTCATTTGAATCCTTTCGATCTTCCCAAAATCACTACCGAAGAAGATGGCGAAGGCGTGTATCGGAATTCGGTGGCCAATCTCATCGGCCTCCTTCATCTCATGCTTGGCGCCGTTACTCCCGAAGAAGACTCGATCCTTGACCAGGCCATCCGAGAGACCTATGCCGTTCGCGATATCCATGAAAACGGGAAGTTTGAAGCTCTTACCGCACAATCCTTCCCCACCATGTCGGATCTCTACGCCGTCCTTCGAAACATGGAGGGAGCCGAGTCTCTCTCCGCCCGTCTGGAGCGCTATACGACAGGCGTTTTCTCGGGTTTTCTCAATCATCAGACGAATATTGAGACCAAGAATCAGCTCGTCGTTTTCAATATCCGTGATCTCGAGGAAGAGCTTCGACCAATTGCCATGTATATTGTCCTTCAGTACATCTGGAACAACATCCGCTCCGAGCTGAAGCGCCGCATGATCGTCGTCGATGAGGCTTGGGTCATGATGCAGAATGAAGACGCGGCCACTTTCCTCTTTGGTATTGCCAAACGCTGTCGCAAATACTACGCCGGCCTGACTACTATTACCCAGGACATCTCGGATTTTATGGCATCACGCTACGGGAAGCCGATTATCACGAACTCCTCCATGCAACTTCTCCTCCGCCAGTCGCCCTCTTCCATCGATTATGTGACGGAGACTTTTTATCTCACGGATCATGAGAAATTCCTCCTCCTTGAATCCAATGTCGGGGAAGGCATCTTCTTCGCCGGGACCAAGCATGCGGCCATCAAGGTCATTGCTTCGTATTCAGAGGACCAGATCATTACTTCTGATCCGCGCCAACTGTTGGAGATCGAAGACGCCAAGCGCGAATTCGACGCCAGCCATGGGGGCGCCTAACCTTTAGAGCATTATGGCTATCAGCCCTGCGTCCCTCGCCATCTCACGAGCTTATCGAGCGATTCGGAAAAAGAAGAAAGAGGGGAACGAAAAAAAGCTTCATTTTACCGGCGAGAAACCCTCCCTCTTTCTGTACGGAGCCGTCGGTCTCATCGCTCTTCTCAAGGATTCGCTGGATTTCATCATTGGGCCAATCCCAGGCGTCGTTACCGTGGTGGCTTTTTGTCTATCGTTTCTTATCTGGATGCTTCTTTTCCTCTTTGATCGTTCCGGGGGAGCCTCCAAAGCCAATCGAGTACTCATGCAGGGCATGGTTATTTCGGCGGTGTTTGTTTTTGAGGGGGTATTCGTTGTCTTGAACTACCTCCCGGTAGAGACGCTTTCCATTTTCCTCCTCCATTCTCTCGCCCGTCAGGCGTACAAGAAAGAGCAGGAGCAAGCCGCAAAAGAAGCGCCGGAGAGGACCAAGGAAGAGCGTATCCTCGCCCAACAAGAGGCCTATGCGCTTCGCCAGACGGCTGAAGCCGAGCGAATGGCGAATGAAGAAGGCGGCCAATGAGGCGTCATATGACGAAAAAAAAGTCCGGAAAGTGGTATGAACAGAGGCAAAAGAGCGAAAGTACGCTAGAATAAAAGAAAAATGAGCTCAAATTTTTTGGTTCGTGAAAGGGAATTTTTGGTTACTGGAGGCGTAGTGATTGCGGCTCTTCTTTTGGTTGGCCTCACGAACCCCAGTACGAATCTGAATCCGGTTGTACAAAGTGCTATCGTCAGCCTTGCGGCTTTCTTGGTACTTCCCCTTCTCTATTGTAAAATGATTCTAAAGCGTCCTTGGACCGAACTTGGGTTTCAGCGGGGCTCGCTTTTCGCAGGTATCGGGGGCTCGCTCATTGCCATTTCTGCAGGACTGGTTTTTCTTTTTGGTCTCATGCACTTCACCCCACTCTTTGAGGGTGCGCGGCTTCCCGTGAGCGTAGAGAAAAACTTCTTCGTCTTCCTTCTCTACGAAGTAGTCTTGAATGGCTGGATAGCGTTGCTTCTCGAAGTTTTTTTCCGGGGTTTCGTGATGCTCCTCTGGCTCCGGCGACTGGGATTCCTGTCAGTCTTTGTCCAGGCGGCCCTTTTTGCGGGGCTTGTGTATGAGACGAATTCCTTTTCAACTCAGATGATCCCGCTCCTTCTCTTCAGTCCATTGGCCGGCCTCATTGCCTATCAGTCTCGTTCCATTCTGGCTTCTTGGGCGGCTTCGTGGTTCTTTCTCTTTCTTGTCGACGCACTCCTTCTTATCGTTCCCTAGGCTTCTATGCACCGCACAGCATACAAAAAAACATTTCGAATCCTCTCCCTTTTTTTGCTTGTAGAACTTGTTTTTTCGACGACCCCGGTAGCTTTGGCCATTAGCATCCCTTCGGCCTCACAAGTCGCGTCTGACTTGGAGCAACGCTATAACTTAAATTTGGGGGCAATACGCGAGCAAGGACAGCAGTTCAATGTGTCCGATCAGAAAAAGATCGCTCCTGAGGCCTCTGTTTATTTCAGCCCATCTGATCCAAAGCCGGGCGAGGAGATCATGGCTATCGCTCTTCCCATTTATTTTGCCAATGGCGAAGATCAGCTTTATTTCACTTGGTATCTCAAGCGTGCCGGATGTAGCCTCGGCCAAGGTGCTCCAGCTCGGTGTGATCTGAATAAGGACGGTCGCGTAACCGTCGAAGACTGGAAGATCGAGGCAATGCGTATACTCGCTTCCAATAACTTTGACTATGTCACTGCTTTCAATAACGGAGGCTACGATTCCGACAACGACAGTGACGGCTACAAGGCGCGTTTTGGTGGGGATAACAAAGTGAATGCGCCGAACTATTGTTATTACCACGATAATGCGTCTGGGGAAAATTACGAGATGATCTCTGGCCCTGCTTCGAGTAGCGTCTCTTTTGACTGCAGTGGCAATCTTCAGCCCGTCTGCATGGATACCAATCAAACGGTGGATAGCACCGGAGGGACTACAACGAGTGCATCTGGGAGTCTGTCAGTCTCTGGATATCCCACCTGTAGTGCCAGTGGGGCGACCTGTAGTGTGGGTACTCCCTGTTGCGTAACTGACCCAACCAACGCGACAACCTGTGAAGAAGTTCTCTCTAGTTGTACTCCATCGACTGTTGCTGACGCCAATCCTTCCTGCCAGCACCTTTTCCCAAATGCACCAGGCGCGACAACCGGAGACGGAGCTTTTGGGGCAAGGGAGGAAAACTTTTGGCAGACGGATTCTCATGATCCGGACACCGCCGACAATGGAAGCAAGGACGAGGCCAATGTCTCAGGCCTTGATAGTTCTCGTTTCAAATGGAATTATCTTGATGGCGATATGATTGGGGTTGTCATCGAAGGAACCACGGTGGTCATGACCAAGCATGATGATTCTTCCAGTATGATCATGTGGGCTTTTTCTAATAATGATTGTCCTCTCTCAAACGCCAGTGGGACTGGCTCCTATAGTCAAAGGATCCGCGGGTATAGCGTTGTTTTCCCGACCATTAAGATCGACCTCAATAGTTGTCTTGAAAGAAACCTTATTGATCCGACCAAGGGAGGACAAGCGACCAATCTCGAAGTGCATGTTGCTGCGAATCCGACAGCCCCACTCGACGACATGAGCGGAAAGGACGATGGGGATACGCTTGAGGTAGCAGCCACGGTAGATAACTCAGCAAAAAAACTAGCTGACACTTTTTATGATTGGAAGGTTCAGCTTTCACCGGATGGTACGCCCAATCCTTCCGGGAACTGGATAGACATAACTTCAGCCCTCAATAATCTGTCCGACGGCCGGAAGCTCCTTTCATCTGTACGGGGCATCGGCGTCAACACCATTAATCTTCGCCTGAACATGAGGGCAAATGATCAGTTTGGAGGGACGAATCCGCAGGCATTTTCAAGCTTCCTTAATGGTAATGACGGGTATCTTCGATTCTTCGTTGATGTCCGAGAAAACTTCAATTCTTCTGGTGCCGTCCGCAAAGGAAGGGGGAGTGTTCTCGTGAGGTTCTTTACGGTTGAGGATCAGGTGCGCGCCTACATTGTGAATGTGAATGGAGATCCGGCGACGGTCAGTCTTTCGGGACAGGAGATTTGTACGGGCACGACAACCAGTGAAAATCCTGCCCAGCAGGCCCTGGCCAAGCTTGAAGCAAAAGTCTGTCGGGTGATCGAAAATGAGATTGTTGGCCTTTCCGTCGACAATTCAAACGGCGTGTATTCTAATTTCAACTGGACCATCAACGGCAAGCCGCTCGTGTGCAATACAAAGGTTTCCTCTCAGTGCTTCGATGATCGCCAAGGGAACATCAGCTTCTTTCCGGTGGTCGGTTCTCCGGACGACACTTCAACTATTACGCTGACGGCGAATAAGATCGATCTCCAAACTTCTACGGAGAAAACGGTCACCCTTTCCCGTGTTTTCAAGATTGTAAAGCCGACCGTGGAAATTGTCTCAACTGATTCTAATGTTGTCTGGCCAAAGGTGCTCGGGGAATATCGGGACGCCAATGGGAAGCTTTTCCCTGATTACAGCAAGATGACACTTCAGACTTTTCCAGGCTCAACGGTGGTTCTTGAGGCTAACTTTATTCCAAATTTCTTAGGAAGCCTCCTGTATCCGCGATTGGAACGGGCTTGGACTATTGATGATGTCCCCATCGGTAACGGGACGACGAGCCAGATCAGTTTTACCGCCAATAAGCCGGATGGATCTATCTACAACATTGCCATTGCGGCGGTGTATCGGCCGAGTGACCTCATTCGGAAAGCCCTCTCGGATATTTGGGGTATTTCTGTTCTGGACTCTCCTGAGCAGTATTTCAGCGCGACCACTCAGCTTGAGCATGCACCGAATGCCAGCCTTGCCCGTCTCCAGGGACCACAGAAATACCTCGCTCTTCTCTCGAGCTATCTTCCGGCTTCCCTCCTCTTTTCCCTTCGAGTCATGCTCTCGATCGGTCTGATACTTTTTGTGGCGGGACTGGCCCATACCTTCACGAGAGTTCCGGCACGAGCTCGTCCGTAATAGTCTTTCGCCGAGAAGCCTTCCTCGAGAGCAGGAGGCTTCTTCTCTTTTGCATTGCCAGATAGGGAAAAGTGTGTCATGGTACACCCCTTAAGGATAGCTGGAAAGAAGGATTCATTTCCAAAAATTGGTAAAATATTTCTAACGGGGTACACTGAAAACAAGTATGCAACAGACGCTCCCACAACCGGTTCTCGGCATCTTGAAAGCCCTTGAAAAGGCCGGTTTTGATGCGCATATCGTGGGGGGGAGCCTGCGAGATATTCTTCTCAGTCGAGATCCCAAGGACTGGGACATCACGACCAATGCCAAACCAGAAGAAATCCAAAATATTTTCCCTGAGTCTGTCTATGAGAATGACTTCGGTACGGTTGGCGTAAAAGTGCCGCGCTTTCTCTCGACGACACCGGAAACGCAGGAAACAGACATCATCGAAGTGACCACTTATCGGGTTGAATCGAATTACACCGATGCGCGCCACCCAGACAAAGTCCAGTTTACCGATTCTCTCGAGCAAGATCTCTCCAGACGAGATTTTACCGTCAATGCCATGGCCGGAAAACTCGTGAAAGACGAGCTTATTCTTGTTGATCCATTTCAAGGAGAGAAAGACTTGAAAGAGAAATTGATTCGGGCGGTGGGAAATCCAGAAGAGCGATTTACCGAAGATGCCCTCCGTATGCTTCGAGCGGTGCGGTTTCTTGTTGAGCTTGGGAAAAAGAAGAAAGAGGGAGAGTTGGATTGGAGGATCGAAGAAAAAACACTCGCCGCTCTTCAAAAGCTCTCTGAAAACATCGCCAAGATTTCCATCGAACGAGTTCAGGATGAATTCTCCAAGATCATACTTTCGCTGAATCCATCTGAAGGCATTGAGCTTCTGGAGAAAGTCGGTCTCCTACAATACATCATTCCAGAGCTCCGAGAAGGAATCGGGGTCACGCAAAATCTCCACCATGTCTATACTGTCTGGGAACACAATGTGAAGGCTCTCGCGACTTGTCCCTCGAAGAAACTCTCCGTCAGATTGGCCGCACTTCTTCATGATGTGGCCAAGCCTCGGACTAAGCGCGGTGAAGGGTACAATTCAACCTTTTACAATCATGATCATGTGGGCGGACGCATGGCCAAGAAAATCCTTGAGCGCCTCCGGTATCCGACGAAGGTGGTTGAACATGCATCGCTTCTCGTGGATCAGCACCTCTTTTACTACAATGTTGGAGAGGTGACCGAGGCATCAGTGCGCCGTCTCTTGAAACGGGTGGGACCAGAGAATATGGACGATCTCATGGCAGTGCGCATTGGGGACCGGCTCGGCTCAGGAGTCCCCAAGGCAAAACCATACAAGCTACGGCATCTCGAGTACATGATCGACAAGGTTTCAAATGATCCGGTCTCGGTCAAAATGCTTAAGGTGAATGGAAAGGATCTGATGGACGAACTCGGTGAAAAGCCGGGACCAAAAATCGGCGCGATCTTGGACTGCCTTCTTGCTGAAGTGATTGATGATCCCAAGAAAAATGAGCGGCCCATTCTTCTTGACCGGGCTCGTGAACTCATGGATAATGACCTTCATGTGCTTCGAGACATGGCCAAGGAAGTGATCGAGGAAAAGCGTGAAGAAGACGACCGGTCCATCAAGGGCCGGCATCATGTGGAGTAATCGGGGCATCGTATACCGGTAGTACGCACGCTTCGGGTGCGTGTAGACTGGGTTCAATTCCCAGTGCCCCGACATATATGGAACGGTCGGTTCCTCGACCCGTAACGCGAACGGTTTTTCCGCTTCACCGCGCAATTCTTTGTCGGTGAGGGTGTAGTTCAATCCAACGGTACTCGCAATCGCTCGCTTTGTGTCATCGGTGCCGCTTGAAAACCAAGAAATGGCTCGGTAACCGAATGAAATGAGGAGTTCCGCGGGTTCAAACCACGCGGAGGCGTTTTCGATTTGTACCAGGCGCTCCTGCATTGAAACGATAGTCGCTTCGATTTCTTGCTGACGGCTCACGAATTCATCATCCGGGAGGAGCTCACGGATGCGTAAGTCTCGGAGAGACTTCAGTTGCCGCTCCTCCACCATTAGTTCCTTCTCAAGAGCTGCTCGGGCTTTCGAGATATCCGTGGGCCCTTGATCGGGGGCTTCCTTTACCGCCTGCGTCATGTCCATCACGGTCTTCTCGTCAATCGTGATTCGCTCTATGAATTTTCGAAACTGCTGTTCGAGCACCTTGCCTGGCACCGCTGGTTGATTGCAGCGACCATTTTTGTTTCGCCGCGTACAGCGATAGTAGGTGTAGTGGCTGCCGAATCGATTGATGTGGTGCTCTGCCGTTACCATGAGGCCACAGGCGCCACATCGCATGGTCCCAGTAAACGGGAAGGAGCGCTTCCGCGGCTTCTCCCGGCCCGGTCTCCCGATCGCCTCTTGGACGCGCTGAAATTCCTGCATCGTGATCGCCATTGGGTGCTTCCCGACGTAGAGGCGTCCATGCCAGTAGAAGTGTCCCGTGTAGAACGGGTTACCCAGCAAGTTGTAAAGCGTGCTCATCGCCAGTGGCCGCCCGCCATAGCGGCGCGTACTGGGCATGCGATAGCCATCCTCGGTCATCACGCGAAGAATTGAGCGTACGGAGTAGCCAGTCAAGATCAACTGAAAAATACGTTGCGCCGCTTCAAAATGCACGCCATCGGGTACGATGGTTCTCGTTTCTCGATCCGTCACATATCCCAATGGGGTGATGCTCGGTCTCCAGCCCCGGGCCACCTTGGCTTCGTTGCCGCGTTTGACGTTCTTGCTGAGGTTGTCGACGTAGTACTTGGAATAACCAAAGAGGATCGAAAGAACAAACTTGCCCTCGGGATTATTTTCAAACGTAAATGTGGAGAACTTCAGGTCTTTTAGCGATCCCTGGTCGAGAAGATAGATCAACCTTCCTCCATCAACTGAGTTGCGCGCCAGCCGGTCCGGATGCCAGGAAATGATGCCCGCCGCTTCCCCTTTCTCGATCCGCCGGAGCATCTCGTCGAAGATCGGCCGGCCAGGAGCTTTGGCGCTAAAGGACTCCTCGAAAACGCGCGCGATTTCCGCATCAGGATGGCCCTTCAGCGTGCGCTCGATTTCGTTTCGCTGTGATTCAATTGAGAGGACTTGCCGATCCTCTGATTCGGTTGACTTGCGGCAGTAAACGAAATACTTCATACGTTTTGGGGTTTCAATCCAGTCTAGCACCTCATCGAAAGTTGTCACGTACCGAGAAACGAGCGCCGCCTGCACATTCTCGCGCCTCGCTTCGGAAGCACTGAAGGGCTACGCTGGGCTCATGCACGATCACAAGGATTCAATGCACGGGACCGCGGTCATTCCGACCGTATCTCGGGTGCTAAGCGGTGGCGAACTCCTAGAGCTTGTCTACGATCGCGTGGCCAAGCGGACGCAATTTGCCGTGGGTAAGCAAGACGACATCCGTTTCGTTGACGCCTTCTGCGCGACTCTCGCTAGAGGCTGCGCCCGGAAGAACGCCAAGATCGATCGGGGCTTGTCCGGGGTTGAGGAATAGTGCATGCGCTAGGGATGGCGTGCCTGCGGTAAGCCCATCTCCGACAACCTGGCCCAGATTGTTAATTGCACTGCCCTCAAGGAATGGGACTTCCCCGCCTTGTGCGTAGAGATCAGTAATCCTATAGCTTGTGGCAGCGGGTGGTGATGCGACGCAATTCGGGTTCGTCAGCGCTTGGATCGTCTGCCGAATATAGATAGCGATTGTTACTTCACTACTGCTTAGTGGATAGAGGTAAGAATCTACAAACATGTGCCCAGTTGTAGTTGGCTCTGGACTAGACGTGTGCAAAGTTGGACCGAGTGGTGTGATCAGACCTAGCTGCCGCACCAACTCGATTACGTTATCTTCAAAGAGAGTTACATGGAAGGCGTCTGGTGGGGTACGCCCCTCAACGTGGTTGTCAGGCGTCGCGACCGCAACGATTGCGAGCGCCTGTTTCTCGGTATCAGACAGCGAGGCTCTTGCCTCATTCGCAAAAAAATTCCCTTGCGAGTGCGAGACTACAACAACTTTCCATCCGTCTCGAATGTATGACTTATAGTCATCAATGTGCCCTTGGAGAACGCCTCGATCGATAGAAATGAGCCTGTCGGCAAGGATGCGGTCCCTGATCTGCTTTTGGATAACGTCACGCGCTTCTGGCGACAGCGCGTCAACCTGCAAGAGGTTGCGCCAGCCCGCTGTATCGTTGGTGATACCTATCCCAGCGAGTGCCTCCAAGAGATCGATGAGTTTTCCGGGGGACGGATTAAAAGCAGCTTTGTAATCTAACTTGTCGAGCTCTTCTGCTGGAAATATTGCAGGGTATGTGCGCAGTGTTTCCTGGATGGCCGGCACGGATTCGTCTACGCCGCGCTCGTCATTCCAGATCCCGTTCCCGAAAACAATGGCCGTCCTGCCACATTGGGGCGGTTGGCCAAAACTCTGGGCTACTAGAAGAAGCCACAGAAAAGCGATCCACAGACCTCGACTCATTCGCATGATCAGTTCCCAAGCGTGTCCGGATCGAATCCCGCACACGCAGCTCTGTAGTCAGCGATCGTCTTTCTGGGGCGATCAACGATTTGTCCAGCAAGGAATTGGTTGAATTGATCGTAGGCGAGACTCCGCGCCCGTGTGTTGAGCATCTCTGCAAATATCTTCCGCTGTTCGAGGATTCCGGGGCGGACACCAAAAGTGTAGCCGCTACAGGCGCTGGCATCCGCCGCTTGCTGATCAAGAGTCAATGCGTCTGCCGGGTTCCCGGCTGCGCCGGAGAGTATCAGCCGTTGATATGCTCTTGCGTACTGCATCAGTGCGGCACGGCCCTTTGCCGAAGCCGGGTAGTTGAAGGCGATCCAGCGTTCGACGTCGTCGCGTACGCCATTTCCGTTCGAATCGATCCCAGCCACGGTCGCTTTCCCCGCTTCGCCGGGATCGGGTGGCAGTCCTAAGGCGTACTGCGGGATGTCTCCGCTCAAATCAAGCTTCGGTGCAAGCGCAACGCGCGCTGGATTGCTGAACTTCAGTACGATCGGCGTAATGATCGCGTTCGGGATGATGTTGTTGCCCGGAACCGCTACATTCACATAGGGCTTCCCTTGACTCGTCCCAGCAGCATTGGCCAAGGTGACACCATTGGGCAGGCCACTCACGGAAAGCTGAACGGGCGCTGACACGGTAAACGGCGAAGTGTTCTTGATCGAGACAGTCGTGTCGAAGGTGTTGGTCGCGCGGTTCAAGACGAAACCCGTCTTGGTGATTATGAAGAGACCGGTGGCGTCTCCCACAACGGCTAATGCAGGATGGGCGATTCCGAGGCTCACCAGGGCGACCAGAAACGCAATGGATCGGATGTATTTCATAGGGGCATACGTGGACGAGTGAATCTTTTGGCGGCAGCGAAGACGATGAGCATGACCAAGAGCGCGATACCAATGAGCCACGCAGTCGACGGCTCCGGTACGGCGTTTGGTCCAACGCTCACCGTGGTCGAATAGATATCGAGCGGATTCTGGGCCCCGATGTTGTAGAGAAAAAGCGCATTGGCCCCAGTAGGATCACTCGTCGAGAAGAGCGGGAGGCCCGTCGTCGGGTCAAGCAGAAAGAGTGAGAAGGCATCCGGGAACGACAGCGGATCGGCTGGGTTCCCCGTCGTATCGAAGGTGAAGGTGAGCGAGTCCCCGAGGGTGAGGTTCTGCAGGTACTCGTTGAAGAAGCTCGTATCAGAGAGCGTG
>JBDTWF010000035.1:0-5897 GCA_040006815.1 Candidatus Moraniibacteriota bacterium
GGATGAAGATAATGATGGCCCAGCCAAAAAGAAGGACCCCCCGCAGGAAAAGGGCTCGTTTTCGATGAGCTCTTTCCATAGAATTTTACTTAGACCTCCCGAATTTCTCCATGGCCTCTTTCCACAAGGCGAAAAAGGCATAGAAAGGAAGCCAGATCCAGAGCGTCCTTCGGAGGAACTTATCGATGCTGGAATTGATGTTCATACGAACAGCTTTTAGGTTTTAGCTTCCAACTTTCAGCTTCTTTATCATAGCATTCAACATACGCATAATTTCACTCACTTGAGCGGCTATCTCTTCATATTCTCCCTTGTTTAGTTTGCCAAGTTCCATCGAAATTTCAACCTGTGTCTCTAGTTCGGCGCCCGAGGCATAGGCGATACGGAGAAATTGAAGAAAGTCCTTCCTCGTTCCACGATGTCGCCCCTCAGCAATGTTAGAAGCAATAGAAATTGCTGCTCGTCGCATCTGACTGACAATGCCATACATTTCGCTTTGAGGGAGCTCACTTGTCGTGCGGTAAATCTCTTTTACGAGCTCCATCGATCGTTGCCAGACAATAAGTTCCTTGAATGACTGAAGTGGCATATGGTATCTGAGGCCTTCCTTTACCCTTTACCCTGTTCCCTATTAATCTCATACACAACATCCTTCTTCTCCACGACGATGCGCCATTTTTCTTTTTCGGCCATTTTTTTCAGATTCTCGTTTGGATTGAAGGCAATCGGATAGGTTACCATCCGGAGAAAACTCCCATCAGACTCCGTATCCCCTACTCCGTAGGATTCATCAAGCGAGAGCTCATGTTCGTAGAGATACTGCTTGACCACTTCGCCCTTGTTTTTTGACGGTTCAAATTCAGCTTCACCCGTATACTTTCCAGCGGCATCTTTCGCATAGACACTTCCGAAAACATAATCAAATTTGAGATAGTGACTGTTGTACTCTTCCACAATTTCAAGTGGCGATCCGGACACGGCGATGATATGGTAGTCCTTCGAACGCAGTTCCTTGATAAGCTTTTCCGCAAAGATATAGGTTCGTTTGGCCTGGAAAGGAACGGCGATCTGAGCGGCCTTGAGGACATCTTTTTCTGAGACTCCCGCGATGTGTTCAGAATAGAGCTTGACCAGGGCTTGGCGGTAGTCCTCATATGTACCCTGGTGCTCGAGCCAACCCGAATACACTTCCGAGAGTTTTTTGCGCACTTCATTGGGAAAAACCTTCAGCCACGACAACTCATTGATGAGCTCGAAGTGAAGGTTCTTACGGAAAATCGTCCCATCAATGTCGAAAATGGCTATTTTCTGTTGTTTTTTGGTTTTTTTGGCGGTCATAGTGGCTTCTCTATTGTAGCCGCCAGCTCATAAAGCGCAATACTCCCGGCGACGGAGACATTGAGAGACTCCTTGGCCCCTCGCATGGGAATGTCAATGATCGCGTCCGCAAGGGCAAGCTCCTCAGGAAGAAGCCCCTCGACTTCGTTCCCAACAATGAGAGCCACACTTTTCTTGATTCTAAATTTCCGATAGTCGACACTCGCATCGCTCTGTTCGAGGGCGATGATTTCGACTCCCTTTTCCCGAAGATACTCCACTCCAAGCGGAAGCGTTTCAAAGTTTTTCCAGGCCATGCTTTTTTCAGCTCCGAGAGCGGTCTTCTCGAGAGATTTTTCGGCTGGTGTCAGGACGAGCTTGTCCCCCTTGACCGGAAGAGGCGTATAGCCCGTGAGAACGATCTCTCGGACGCCCGCTCCATCGGCTGAGCGAAAGAGCGCTCCGACATTGTGAGCGCTCCGGATGTTATGGAGAATGAGAAAAAGTTCTTGGGTCAAAAGAAGAGATGATTTTTATGGGTATTTCTGGTACAGCTCTTTGGCTCTCTCCCAGACAGCCGGACTTTCTTTCTTTTCCTTGAGCCAGTACCACCATTCCCCACCCCAGAGATAGATGTCTTGGAAACCGACTTGCCGCGCATAGTCGACATTTTCCCCGAGGAGATCCGGATTCATGGTGATGTACTGCTCCTCGAGGGGGACGCTCCCGACCCAGCCATTGGCCCAGGGCTCAGCTTGAAGCTCGATCACGGAGAAATGCTCCTGATGCGTGAGAAGGCGGACAAGAGCCGCTTTGAAACGGAAGAAGTTCGGGCCGATGGGGTAAGTAAAGTAGCCGATGCTCCCTTTGTAGATCTTGCGATAAAGTGTCGTCCCAAAGGCATCCCCCCGGGCCGCCGCCCGATACCAGAGGGAGAGCTCGCCGCTGTCCGTAAGCATGACGGGTCGAGTCGGATCGAGCGACTTTACGAGAGCGACTTCCTGTTCCAGAAAATTCACATCGAGAGGCGGGCACTCGCCAAAAAAAGTCAGAAAGGGTTCATTTTCAACCTGCCATGTTTTCACTGCAGGATTTCCTTGGTAGCGCTTGACGGTCTGGGTCATGAAATGCCGGAGGGCTTTCTGCCGAGCCAAAGCTTCCTTCGTATTGGCCCAGGCTGGGATATGACACTCGGGCCAACGAGGAACGCGCTGACCGAGCGTGAGGATAAGCTCGACGCCACGCTTCTCTGCTTCGTTCACTTCCCAATCGAGAACGCTCCAATCATATTCCCCAGGATTCTTTTCCACGAGGTCCCAGTACACTGGAAGGCGCATTTTCTTCACCCCAACTTCGTCGAGAAGTGCCCCATAAGTGGCCTGCCAATCCAAGCCAAGATCGGTCGCATAGCGATGAGAGAAGGTCATCCCAAGATGCACATCCTCTCGGGGAGCCGGACCTGGCAGATTGAAGTAAATAAAAAAAATGGCCACCAAAAGGAAGAGGCTGAGAAAGGTGAAGCCGAGTATTTTGAGAAGCCCGAGCCAGGTATGCATAGGCGTTTACAAAAAGAGGGTGAGGCCGCCTCCGGTGACGGCGAGCCACATTCCAAGAGCGATGAGGAGAATGGCAAAGGCCTTCTGGAACCAGTCCCAAAAGAAAAGCCTTTCTTCAAAAATATGCGGGTAACGGAGGGAGAGAGGTAACGCGAGAGCCAAAAGGAAAGCGTATTGCACGCCATTCAATGCTTGGATGAAGGTGACCGGCCCAAGGAAGGTCGCGTAGGCAATGCAAAAAGCCGCGATGGCACCGAAGACTTTGTTGAGGACAAAGACCGCACCCGTGGTGATATTCCGCCGATTGACCGAGGAAAAAGCGTGGGTTTCGGCCAAGATAACGCGCCGGAAATCTGGAATGAGAAGCAGGGTGAAACCGCCGATGATGAAACCAAAACGCGACCAGATAAGGCCATTGATGAAGTCGGCATTCCGGTATCCGGTCTTCAAGAAAAGAAGTGAGAGGGCCATGAGAGCGCCGGCCAAAAGGGTCGACTTCATGATGGCGTCTGTCTGTCTGAGCGGAAGGTCAAAGGCAATGAGGAAAGCCCCTGCCAAGAGGAGAAGAAGCGAGAGAACATGGAGCGGCGAGAAGGACACATTGGCAGCCGGGCCAAAGGCAAAAGAAGCCACCCCCGCGATGACCGCGATGATGATCCCGACCAAAGGAGCCACCCGCGAGATCTCGCTTCTTTTCACGGCGATGTAGAAAGCCACTAGTCCGTAGAGAAAGAGCATCCCTGAAATGACAAAGACCACGGCTGTTTGCCAATGGATAAAGCGGAAACCAAAGGGTATGAGAAGGACGGCAAAGAGGGAAAAGATCGAAACAAAAAAAGCATAGACGGCCGGTTCTTTGATGCGCCCTGCAAGGAGAAATTTGTCGAGAAGCGCCGTGACCGCATTGAAAAAATAGGCGGCCAGGGCAAAGGAAAGCCAGTGCATGTTTTGTATTTTTCTTCCTTTATTATACCCCGAAAAAGAAAAACCGCCCTGTTGGGACGGCTCTCGACTGAAAGAGGAACGGGTCCTCCTTAGAATTTCTGCGAAATTTCCCAATAATAGAGATTGACATCAGCAATCCATTTCCGGACACTTTCCGGGCTATGCGTGGCGCACGAGCTTCCACATTTCCAAACCACCATGCGTTCTGGCGTTCCACTCGAGCGAAGGGTTCGAAGTTCTCCGAGGCGCTTTCCAATTGTTTCTACCGCGGCGGCCGGAGTCGCCCAGCACCCATAGCCATCAGGAGTGAGTCCCCGGTCCCCTGCTCCGCGATATCCCCAGAAGTTAAAGCACTCCTCGCCGGCAAGCTTGGGCGTGCGCTTGCCCCAATTAGACTCTTTCTTCCCGATACCCACAATAAGGCCGGCAATCTCGCGGTCAAAAGTGGAAATAGCTGGCACCATTTCTTCGATGGGGAAACCAGAAACTATTTCCTTAAGCTCACTCGCCAGCCCAGGAGAAGTAGGGGTCGCGGTCTTTTCGCTGAGGAGGAGTCCGTCTCGGGTAGCGAGAAGTTCTTCGCAGGGTAGGCTTTCAGAACGCTCTGGGACAAGAGGGGTAGCCTGAGTAAAGAATGAAAAGTCTTTTTGGAGGGCGCAAAGATCGACGGTTTTCCCCGCTGGAAGACTGCCGCTCTCGGCCCGTTCGCTTCCAAAGGGCAAGAGTAAGAGCCCGCTGGCGCTCAAAAAGGCAAGGCCTCCGAGGGCCAAGAGACGATAGCGGGAATGAAGGGATTGCGCGATGAACTTCAGGGGAAAAAGAAAAAAGCGGGATCCGCTCATAGAGAGTACAAATGGATAAAAAGAGACAAAACCAATCAAAGACACAAACCCCATCCTACCCGAAAATACCCCTTCAGTCAATGAAAATAGTCCACAAAATATTAAATAATGGCTCTATAAAAGGATAAATCTCCATATTTGGAGATTTATTAATATGCAATAAAAATATGCTAAGTCAATGTCTCGAAAGACCAAGGGAAGATGTCTAAAAGGAAAGGAAAAAGCCAGCCCAAAAGACAAATCACCCCGACAAGAAGGGAGTACACGCTCAGATCCCCTACCCTTCCAAGCGTTTGACCATGGAGAATACGGATAAAAGCGGTACTCCCAAGGAGAATGAGGCCTACCAAAGCGATGACCCCCCAAAAGGCAAGGAGCGTCTGGAGAACAGAACCTATGAGGGGAAAACTCCACTCCGCACTCTCCGTCGGGAGAGGGCCAGCATCCGTTCTTCCCTGATTCCACTCGGCAGAAGCGAGTGATGGAAGAAAGAGGGCGAGGCTCATGAGTATTGAAAAGGCAGTTGTCGGGATGGTTTTCATGAGGATGTCTTTAAGCTGAAAGAGGGGTAGTCACTCTCGGTTTTTCCTCCCTTTTCTTGGAAAAGATCATGGAGGCGCGGAAGAAAAGGATCACCAAGGCGATGAGAGAGAGAACAAGCCGGACACGAGGCAAGGAATCGGGGTGCTCGAACCACATCCACCAGAGATCTCCCTCGAGGATGATGGCTCTGACCACGAGGAGGAAATAGGCAAGAAAGCCGAGTCGGAGGAGAGAGCGCCATCGGAGTGGGCCGAGAAAACGAGTTGCGCCGTCATTGGAGATGACCGCCATGACGGTCAAAATGGAGAGCGAAAGAGTGCCGAGGAAGATATCTGGCGTCCAAAAATTTTGGAGGAAGCCAAAGAAATAGAATTCTGGCTCCAGAAGAAAAAGGAGGCTCGAATAAAAAAGCGCCAGGAAATACCCGGTCAGTCCGAAGTACTTCCGATAGACGACTTTGCCGTCAAAGACATCGAAATAATATCCACTGGTCGAAAGGGAAAGGGAAAGGGCGAGAGCAATGCTCGACGCACCAGCGACGCTCTTGACCAATGTGCCAAGGGTAAATTCCTTGTCGAGAAGGACGACATAGAGAAGCGAGAAGAAATAGACCCCGAGCATGACCGAGAGAGTATTCTTCCAGAGACGCTGTGTCATCTGGCGCTGCGGATCCGGTAAATTTTTCGCTCCAGGG
>JBDTWF010000036.1:0-8156 GCA_040006815.1 Candidatus Moraniibacteriota bacterium
ATTTTTTGTAAATTCTCAGATATCTTCTTCCCAAATGAGGACCGTTCGCCTTCTTCCGTTAGTAGCTCCTTTACATAGAAAGAAGCGCCATCTTTGGTATCAAAGAGCCAGTTTTGTGGATACTTAATAGAATAACCATTCTGCTCATCAGAATAACTTTTCCAAAGAGTAGTCGGTAGCATATCACTTCCCGTAACTTCCTTAGGTATTTTCTGTGCATCGTTAGAAGAAGGAGGGAGATGTGATGGCAGTATTATTGGTGAGGATGGATACGAGTCAGTTATATCTGGTTGAATGTTTTCGTATTTCCATACAAAAAATACAATCGTAATGGAGACGATTACGATGACGGATACTCCGAGCTCGGTAGGGATGTTTTTACCCATCACTTTATTTTCTCTATTCTAACACCAAAAAACACCTAGAAGGGTGCTTAAATAATGCTGCTGGGGAGGGTAGGGTATCTCACTACTCGTCTTCAACAAGCTCAGACTGCGTTCTCTAGGGCTTCCGCCCTCAAGCCCGACTTCGTTGGTCACCCCGAACGGGCAAACAAGTGTTTTCCCGACCCCTTTCCTGTTCGATTCCCTTACCGTCCCATTATAAACAAAAATACCCACAAGGGGTACTTTGTTTATAACAAGCTGGGGAGGATGGGATCGAACCATCGAATGGCGGCTTCAAAGGCCGCTGCCTTACCACTTGGCTACTCCCCAAAATCAGTCAACAGATAACAGTCAGCAATGAGCAGGAAACGAAGAACAAAAATTCGTTCCAGCCGATTTTTTTGAGAAACTCTAGCTGTTTTCTGTCGTCACGAGTTTCCCACCGAGCATTTCGAGCGCCTGGTCAACGAGAGGCGACTGCTCTTCTTTCGGCTTTTCCGCCTTCTCTATCTCGGTCACCCAGGAGACGCGAAACCCCAAAATCGTATCAAAGGCTTTCCCGAGTGTCAATTGATTGGCCTTTTCGTCGAGGCGGTCCTTGTGAAAGGGATAGCGGACCTTGAGGACGAGTTTGTTCCCGCGGACTTCTGTCGGGATGGCTGAGGAGAGGGCGACACCGACCGAGGCATTGAGCTCCTTGGCATGGGCGACGATAGAGCTCCAGCGAGGCGTGATGGTCTCGAGCTCGAAAGAGACAACTTCTTTCGAGACATGGGTCGGTTCTTCCTCTTCAGGTTCTTCTTTGGCGAGGGCGATTTTCTTGGGTGCTTCCGGCTCTGGAATAGTTTTCTCGGGAGCCTTCTCTTTGGCTTCGGGCGTGCCCCCACCTCTCGATGAGGGATCGCTCTTGTCGTTCTTTGGGACGACGATGAGCTTGGCCAGGGCAATCTCGAGTGGGAGTTCGGGGATGGGGGAATCCTTCATCTGGGTATGGGCCTCCTGGAAGCGCTCGAGAGCCGCCACAATACGATCGCTCTCAAACCGAGTGGCCAATTCATGAAGCGAGGCTTTTTCTTCCCCGGTCATGTCGGTGAGGAGGGCATCGCTTCCCCTGGGATCGAGATTGACGAGGAGGAGGCGGCGCAGGTAGTCGAGCATGGAAAGTGCGAAGTGGGGAAGATTGGCTCCAGCCTCTTGGAGCGTCCGGAGATGATTGATGGCGCCCGGGAGATCGTTTTCGGCGACATACCGGAGGACTTTCCCGAGGGTCTCGTAGTTGGTGGTGCCAAGAAGAAGGGCCACGCGCTCCGCGTCGATGGGTGGCTCCTCAAGCGTCGTGATCTGAGTGAAGATGACCTCGGCGTCGCGCATGCCTCCCTGAGCCGAGCGGGCGATGAGGACGAGGGCGGCTTTTTCGATCTTGATTTTTTCCGCCTTGGCGATGCGCTCGAGCTTCTCTACAATCTTCTCGATCGGGAAGCGGGAGAGGTCGAAGCGCAGGGCACGCGAGAGAATGGTCTCGGGCACCTTGTTCACATTGGTCGTCGCCAGGATGAAGATGACATGCGCCGGCGGTTCCTCGAGTGTTTTGAGGAGGGCGTTCCAAGCACCGATGGAGAGCATGTGGGCTTCGTCGATGATGTAAACCTTGTGTGTGCCGACCGTCGGAGGAAGGGTCACCGTTTCCTTGAGCTCGCGGATGTTGTCGACTCCGGTATGCGAAGCGGCGTCAATTTCGATGATGTCGAGGGTCCGGCCTTCTTCCTGGAGCTTGCAGTGGACGCATTGGCCGCAGGGCTCAGCGCCCTTCCGGTTCGAGCAATTGACGGCTTTGGCAAAGAGTCTCGCGAGAGTAGTCTTCCCTGTGCCGCGGGGCCCCGTGAAGAGATAGGCGTGGCTCACTCGGCCGGAGGTGAGGCTGTTTTCGAGGGTCTTCACGACCGCCTCTTGTCCGATGACATCGACGAAACGAGTGGGTCTGTATTTGCGGTAGAAGGTGAACGACATACGGGGAATGATCAAAAAAGAAAAGAGGAAGCTCTGAACTTCAATTCATTATACTCGGTCGATTGGAAAAAAGAAAAAGCCCCCGAGGGAGGGGCTTTTCTCGGGGGAAGCACTATTTCTTGAAGACGAAGAACTTGTAGCCGACGAAGTTCCAGCCGAAGCCGACGAGGGAAGCGGTGAGCGCTCCGACATTGGCCCAGATCTTCGGGTCCATGCCCTTGGGGGAGCCGACGACATTTACGACGAGATAGGTAATGCCGACATTGATGAGGAGGCCAGTGAGGGATACGGCGAGGAACTGGCCGAACTCCTTGGATACCTCAGCCGTCTCTTTCTGCTCAAAGGACCAGTACTTGTTCCAGATGTAGCTGTTGATGATGGCGGTGAAAACCGAGAGGGTCTTGAAGACAACGATCAGTGGTCCGCTCGAGATGTCAGTAAGAGTAATGAAGAGGTTGTAGATCCCGACATCGATGACGGTATTGGCGACGCCGATGAGTCCGAACTTGGCGAACTGGTAGAGAAAGGGGAAGAGTACTTTGGAGAGATAGTATCCGACCGCGATGCCGACAACTGAGAGAAGCGAGAGTCCGACCGCAAAGATGACGGGCGACACATGGAGCGAGACCGAGAGATTGCTGAAAATGAAGGGGGCGAGAATCCCGACGATGGCCCCATTGATGGCCGAGAAGAGGAGATCGCGCCTAGTAAGTTCCTGCATAGCTTTTTACAATGAATTAATTTTTGTTTTCGGATTGGATTTCTTCCTTGATCTTCTCCATGTCCCGGACCCAGTCATCGAGCGGGGAGGCTTCATGAGAAGAGGAGGGGTTGATGGTGAAGCCCGAGGTGCTGGCGGGCTCTTCTATAGGGGTGGCTTTCCCCGAAGGCGCGAGATCTTTTTTCCAGTCGTCGATAGCCGGAACTTTCTTGGGCTTCTCTATCTTGGGTGCATCACTCAGGGCTCCTTTTTGGAGAATATTTTCGATGGCGGCCCAGGAACACTTGAGATCGCGTGGCATGACAACGGCCACTTCGTCTCCCGGGGAGGCCCGGAAATAGGTGATCGAGGCGAGGAGAACGCGGAACGGTTCGCCTTCGACGACGATGTGATAATTGCCGTTTTCGTCCTGACTGACGATGCCGATGGCATGGCGCCGCTCGATAGGTCCGATCTGCTTGTAAATGAAGGAGCCATCGGGCGTGATGGTGAGCTTGAGCATGTCACCTTCGACGAGCTTGGACTTGGAGGCATAATTGGCCGGGACGGGGTACTGCTTACCGTCGGTTCCGAACATGATTTGTCCGTCAAAAGCTCCCTCTACGACGATGCCATCAGTAGGGTTTTCCATTTTCTTGGGGCGGCCCGTCTTTTTCTTGCCCTCAATCTGGAGGAGCATGGCCTTGGCGCCCTGAATCGTCTTTTCCGCATTCAGGATCATTTCCCGAAGGGATTGGATTTTGCCGGAGCGATCGCCCTCGTCTGTCGAGAGTGGCTCGGCGGGAGTATCGTACATATCTTTGTTTTTGGGCCTATCGATAAAGTCCGAGACTTTTTCCTCCTCCGTTTTTGAAGAGAGAAAAATCGTCTTTACGAAAAACCCCAGATTTTTTTCTTTTTCTTTTCGCTTCATATTATAAGATGTTTCTCTGTCAACTGCAAATTTTCCGAAGCATTTTTGGGAGCCCGGACGGCCTTTGCCTTAGATGGAAATGCGCTTTCGTCGTCGGGGAGGAGTCAAAAACTGTGTACTCTTGACAAAAAACAGGAATATGCGTTAATATAGGTACTCAGTTAAGCCATCATTTCTGCCCCATGTCTTTCCAGAAAAAAGTGAAAAAGGAAGCTTCGGCCCCGATTGAAAAGGGTGCTGGTTATAGCGCTCTTGTCCAGGAGCTTTTGAAGCGCTTTCCCGAGCGGAGCCGTGAGATTGTTCTCATTCGCTTTGGCATCGGTGGCGAAAAGAAGAAAACGCTTGAGCAGATTGGTAAGGAATATTCCATTACCCGTGAGCGCGTTCGCCAGGTGATCGATGCGCTCCTCAAGAACTTGCGTCAGACCATCACCCAGGAAACCGAGCATCCTCTTATCAAGAAGATCTATGAGGTGCTTGAGAAAGAACACGGTATCGTTCCGACGGAAAATCTTCTTGATACTTTGGCCAAGGATTCGGCCCAGGAACGGGGCGCTCTTCAGGTTCTCCTCCAGAGCCTTCCCAGCGTGAAAGTCATCAAGGAAACCAAGGAGTACCGTGAGTCAGTCATCTTGAGCGATTTCTCGATGAGTCAGTGGAAGAAGATCATCTCGCTCGTGGAGAAGCTCTTCTCGGAAAAGAATGAGATCCATTCTCTTGCCGAACTTGAGAAGGTTCTCGCAGCCGAGCTTTCCAAAGAAAATCTCACCCCGGAAAAATTAGGGAGCTATCTGGCTCCGTCCTTTCTTATTGAGCGCAATGTTTTCGGGCGCTACGGCCTCTCGCATTGGAGCGCCATCCGTCCTCGGGGCACTCGCGAACGGGCGTACCTTGTTTTGAAAACGCTCGGCCGGCCTCTGCATTTCCGGGAAATCGCCCGCCTCATCGATGAGCACGGACTCTACCGCACTGGCAAGAAAACCCATCCGCAAACCGTTCATAACGAACTCATCAAAGATAAGCGCTTCGTCCTCGTCGGTCGCGGCACCTATGCCCTCGCTCTCTGGGGATACAAGCGCGGCACCGTGCGCGAGGTTCTTTCTGATATCCTGAAGTCAGGCGATAAGCCCATGACGAAGGAAGAACTCCTCGAAGCTGTCATGAAAGTCCGCCAGGTCAAGAAGTCGACGGTCATCATCAATTTGAACACCTTCTTCACGAAAGTGGGGAAAAACATCTATACTCTAGGAAAGGCCTAAGGGAACTTTCCCTTCCCTCCGTTTTCAGAAATACAAAAACAGCCCCATGGCTGAATTCTTCCACAACATAGTCGCCGTCTCGAACATCGTGGGATCGGTGTGGTACATCGTCATCCCGCCTTTTTTCTACATGCTCTTCAAGCTTCTCTGGATGGATCATGTCTGGGCGAAGTTTGGGAGTAAATTGGAGTGGACGCTTCTCGAGATTATTCCGCCCCGGGAGATCGAAAAAAGTCCGCATCCGATGGAGCTTATCTACTCTGGATTCGCGGGCGTCATCAAGGCCTCTTCGGCCATCGAGGAGTTTATCATGGGGGAGCTTCCAGTTTCCTTTAGTCTGGAACTCGTCAGTACCGAGGGCACGGTGCATTATTATCTTCGAACCCTCAAAGGCTTCCGTAATTTGGTGGAGGCTCATTTTTACGCCCAGTATCCGGATGTGGAGATCGTCGAAGTGGAAGACTATGTGAAGAATGTCCCAAAGACCGTTCCCAACAAAGACTGGGATCTCTGGGGAGCGGAGTTTAAGCTTTTGAAGCCGGATGCCTATCCGATCCGAACCTATAAATTCTTTGAAGAATCTGTTACGGGGAAAATGATTGATCCGGTGGCCGGGCTCATCGAAACCATGGGCAAGCTCGGTCCGGGCCAGCATCTCTGGCTCCAATTCATCACGACGCCCATCAAGGAAGACTGGGGCGCCAAAGTCGGTCAGCACACCATCGACGAATTTCTCGGTCATGCGGAAGAAGAGTCCGCGGGGATTTTCGCTCGCATCTGGCATGATGTGGCCGATGTCTTGAGCAATCTCTTTGCGGGGCTTCTCGGGAAAGAATTGGAATGGACCTCCCTCGAAGCCAAGGCGGCGGCCGAGGAACAGCCGGTAGAGTTCCGCCTCACCCCCGGACAAAAGGACACTTTGAAAGCCCTTGAGAGCAATATCGGGAAGCCGATGTTCAAAATGAAAATGCGGCATGTCTACTTGGGCCGGCGCGAAGGTTTCACCAAGCAGATCGGTGTCTCGGCTTTCATCGGTGGGATCAAGCAGTTCAATGATTTCAACTTGAACAGCATGGTGCCGGACGATCTCCAGAAAACCTATGCGAGTTATGTCATGACCGAATCCCGACTCCGCTATCGCCAGCGACGCATCTTTCGTCGCTATGTAACCCGCGACACGGACCCTCAGAACAACCGTTTCCTCTTTTCGTCCGAAGAGCTGGCCACGGTCTATCACATGCCGGACATGACCGTCACGGCACCGGCTCTCACCAAAGTGGCGACGCGCCGCGGTAGCGCTCCGGCCAATTTGCCGGTACAATAAAAGAGTACAAGACTCTTTCAGCTCAAGAGTTCCTTCCTTAATAGATCAACGCATCTATGCCAGGCAGTGAAAATTTAAGCAAAGAAGTATTTTATTACATCTACGCTTTGGCCAGTGTGAAGCGTGGAGGTCTTTATATTGGTTTTACAAAAGACCTAAAGAAACAGCTCCAAGAACACAATCGAAAAGAAAATATTTCGACAGCGCCTTTTTCTCCGTACGAACTGATCTATTATGAAGCTTGCCGCAATGAGTTGGACGCACGGCGGAGAGAAAAGTACTTAAAAATGAGTCAAGGAAGTCGGATGCTCAAACGAAGACTAAAGGAGTATTTTTATAGCAAGAAGAGCTCTTAAATTTCTACTGCCTGGTATGTTGCCACAAAATTCTGACATTGCTTTTTTTGCCAAGACCAACTTCCGCAACCAGGAGCGGGTTTTTGGTATTAAGGCGGACGACCGTCGGCGTCACATGTACCTCCTCGGGAAGACAGGTATGGGGAAGACCAACCTCATGGAGAATCTGGCCATCCAGGACATCCAGGCGGGTCGCGGCATCTGCTTCATCGATCCGCACGGTGATGTCGCGTTGAAACTCATCAAGGCTATTCCGGCGAGCCGCATCAACGATGTTATTTATTTTGATCCAGCCGATCAGGATTTTCCCATTGCTTTCAACATTCTCGAGCAAGTCGGTTCCGATCAGCGCTCCCTTGTGGCTTCTGGTCTCGTCGGCGTTTTCAAAAAGATCTGGGCTGACTCATGGGGGCCGCGCCTCGAATACATTCTTCGAAACGCCATCCTGGCCCTTCTCGAGTATCCTGGCTCGACGCTCCTCGGCGTCATGCGCATCCTCGTCGACAAAAGCTATCGTGAGCGGGTCATCGAAAAGGTCCAGGACCCGGTCGTGAAGTCTTTCTGGCGCGACGAGTTCTCCGGTTGGAATGAGCGCGTTCTCCAAGAAGTTATCTCTCCGATCCAGAACAAGGTTGGCCAGTTTACCTCGAACAGCCTTATTCGCAACATCATCGGACAGACAGGTTCTTCCTTTGATGTGCGGGAGATCATGGATCAGAAGAAGATCCTCATCATGAATCTCGCCAAGGGAAAGATCGGCGAGGACTCGACGGCACTCCTCGGGGCCATGATGGTGACCAAGATCCAGCTCGCCGCAATGGGTCGCGTCGACATACCGGAGGAAGAGCGCGAGGATTTCTTTCTCTATGTCGACGAGTTTCAGAATTTTGCGACGGAATCCTTTGCCAACATCCTCTCGGAAGCCCGAAAATACCGTCTCGACCTCATCCTCGCCAATCAGTACATCACCCAGCTCGAGGAGCCGGTCCGGGACGCTGTCTTCGGAAACGCCGGTACCATTGTCACTTTCCGGGTGGGGGCAGCGGACGCGGAGTTCCTGGAGAAGGAATTTGAGCCGATCTTCCTCCCGAACGATCTCGTCAATCTTCCAAAATACAACATCTACCTAAAGCTCATGATCGATGGGATCACGGGCGACGCCTTTAGCGCGACGACCCTCCCGCCTATTC
>JBDTWF010000037.1:0-3015 GCA_040006815.1 Candidatus Moraniibacteriota bacterium
GGCTTGAGAAGCCTGGTTTCCGTGAGCACCGGGTAACGGGAGCCGAGCTTCTTCAGGGCATTAATGGTAGCCCGTTCGATTTCGGCTTTGAGTGCGTCGCCACGCTCGATGACCTGCTGTGCCCCTTCCTTGTCGAGAGACACCTGAGCGAGGGCCGAGCGAGTCGCTGATATGGAAGCGTCTTCGAGAAAACGCTTGAGTTGCTTTTCTTGGTCTTGCGTGATCGACTGAGTCGTCATCGCAGTCTCCTTTGTCAAAGAAAATCCCCTTATGCCGGGAATCGGGGCAGCCGCAAGCTTTCACTTACAACCCATAATTATACACCTTTTTGAGGTTTTAGTCAATAGAAAACAAGGCTTACGAGAAGCTTCTCCAGACTGTTCAGTTATCATTCAAAACTCTTGACAAGTTTATCGAGAGCTGTTTCGTCAGGCTTCCAAGTACACATGGGTTCATCGCCACTTCGGACGAGGGTTTCATAGGTGGGTTTCCCGGTGCGCTGGTAGAGGACACCGAGAGCAAGACGCTCCGTATCGAGAGCAATTTCCATAGCTTTTAATTTATTTCCCTTGTCATACTTGTCATCGAGGTAATAGGTATGTTCCTTGAACCACTGATAGGTATTTTGCTTATTGAAGACGATGCAGGGCTGGAAGATGTCGACGAGGGCATAGCCCTTGTGCGCGATAGCCTGCTTGACGATGTCTTTGGCCTGCATGATGTCGCCCGAGAAAACACGCGCCACAAAAGTTGCGTCGAGCGAGAGGGCCACCGCCAAGGGATTGAACTGCTCCAAGATGACGCCCTCGACTTGGACCGGGGTCTTCATGCCTTTTTCGCTGGTAGGCGAGGCCTGGCCCTTCGTGAGGCCGTAGACCATGTTGTCATGAACGAGACTCGTGATGTCAGGATTCCGTCGAATGGTGTGAATAAAGTGATTCCCGCCTTCGCCATAGGTATCCCCGTCCCCGGATTCAGCGATCACCGTAAGTTTTGGATTGGCGATCTTGATGGCCGTCGCTGGTGAAAGGGCTCGCCCATGGAGGCCGTTGAAGTAATGAACACGTAAATAATGTGGCGCCTTGGCGGCTTGGCCGATACCCGAACAAAGAACCGCTTCCGCCGGTGGGATGTCGAGCTCAGAGAGAGCCATTTTCACAATATTCAAGATGGGAAAATTTCCACAGCCCGGACACCAGGCCATGTCCGTTCCATGCGGCATGTCATAAAGTTTCTTGTCGATCATAGGAAAATAAACAAAACGGATAGAATGTAAAAAAGAACAAGCACGATTTCAAAATACATTTTCTTCTTTGAAAGAAGTCCACTCTCCCATAATTCTTTGCGGTTATACTTCTTTACAAGTCTTGTTATCAAAAGGATAAGAAGGATAAAAAAAGGTATAAGCATTATGGGCGTAAGATACCCACTTAACATTAAAATAAGAGAGATAAGGCCCAATGAATCAGGAAGAATAAAAGGAAGGATAAAATATATGGCAACACAAAAAGTGAGCACATGTAAAATAAGCGAGGTACCTGCCTGTCTTCTATAAGAATCGAGAGTATTCTTGTCGATCATATGAGCATCAGATGAGTTTTTGAAGTTTCTTCATAACATCCTCCACAGCAAAGGGATTGCCATCGTACTGAAGTATTCTTTCCTTAATTACAATTCCATACTCTTGCTGGAGGAGATTGGCGAATTGGCCGGCCACATTGTTTTCGATAACGACGATGCGCTTGGTCTTCGAGAGGAGCTTCTTCCCGCTTTCCGGCAATGGATACACCTGGGGAAAATGGACATGCATGAAGTATTCGTCCTGGAGCTTATCGAGCGCCTCCTCGACGACGCCGAAATTGGATCCCCAGGTCACGACAACGGTCTTCGCTTTCTTGGGATTGCCGGAAACGACCGGGGGGAGAGATTCTTTCGCGAGGCCCTCGAATTTCTTCAGGCGTTTTCCATGCATGGCCAGGCGGACTTCGGCCGACTCGGTGATGTGGGCCGCTTCATCATGCTCATCGCTATCCACGCCGACCAGTCCGGTGCCGTATCCTGGAATCCCTCGTGGTGAAATGCCGTTTTTAGAAAGGGCGTAACGCTGGTAATCCTCTTTGGTTTCGACAATGTGCTGTACGACCGGAAGCTTTTCTAGATCCTTTTCAGAAATGACCGCGATGGAATCGATGAGATACTGATCCATCAGAATGAAGACTGGGATTTGATACTTGTCGGCTACGCGGAAAGCTTCCTGCGTCACCATGAAAGCTTCAGAGAGCGTCCCAGGCGCGTAAATGGCGCGCGGAAATTCGCCATGCCCGGCATAGAGAACGAGATTGAGATCAGCTTGCTCGGTCCGCGTCGGAAGTCCCGTGGCTGGGCCCGGCCTCTGTCCGATGTGGATGACGACCGGAGTCTCGATCATCCCCGCAAGACTCACTCCTTCGCACATGAGGGCAAAGCCACCGCCAGAAGTGGTGACAATGGCCCGGGCTCCCCCATACCAGGCGCCAATGGCCATGTTGATGGCCGCGATCTCATCCTCGGCCTGATCCACTACTACCCGCATCGCTCCTCCATGCTTGGCCAAAAAGTTCAAAAGAGGTGTCCCCGGCGACATGGGATAGGAACTGATGAAATTGCATCCAGCCTGGAGAGCTCCCAGGCCCACTGCCTCGGCTCCGTCGAGGAGAAGTTCAAGCGAGTCATTCTTCTTCCTCGGGACAGCGATCTCAATTCCTTCCAAAAAACAGATGTGTGTCCCGTGAGTATAACCTTTCTTGGCGGCTTCGATGTTTTTGGCCACCACTTCTTCACCCTTCCTGGCGAAAAACTCTCGGAGAAATTCATGGAGAATCTTCTCATCCGCTTTGAGCATGCCAAGGACCACACCGACCGCCACCGTACTCGTGTAGATCGGATTTCCGAGCTCAGTCGCAAAACGGGTAAACGGGATGTCAACGACATGGCAATCCGGATCAGCCACCTTGGCCTTCTCGCCGATAATGACCG
>JBDTWF010000038.1:0-18630 GCA_040006815.1 Candidatus Moraniibacteriota bacterium
ATATTTTTAGGGTTGCATCTTAAAAAGTGATTTGAGATACGATTCATCGATCTTGCGCTTGCCCTCCCACTTACAGACAAAATCATTCTTGAGAAGTTCCACCCCGAGCATAGCGACAGCTTCTCGGATAGCCGAAACCTGCGCGATAATATCCAGGCATTCCTTCTCGCCTTCCACCATGCGCCGAATGCCCTTCATTTGTCCTTCGATACGAGAAAGCCTTTTCAGGAGCTCTTCCTTGGCGGATTCCGTTTGTTGTATTTTGGTCATAAAAAACAGTCTATATACCCCCTAGGGGTATATTACCGAAGAAGAAGGGTCCTGTCAATTCTCCACTCCAAGTGCCTGAACTGCCTTTTTGAACTGAACGCCCCGATCGAACTCATTCTGAAACATTCCAAAACTCGCCGCCCCTGGCGAAAGGAGAACCGTGTCTCCAGCCTCCGCGAGGCGTGAAGCGGCAAGAACGGCCCCTTCCATGTTCTCGACAACCAGAACATCTCGTTCCGGCGCCTGCGCCTTGATGAGGGCCCGCAGTTTTTCAGTCGCCTCTCCTTTGAAAAGAATCAGGCTCTTGGTGCGGGAAAGGATTTTCTCTGCGAAATTCTCGAGCGGCAATTTCTTGTCTGATCCTCCAGCTAAGAGAATGATGGGCGTATCGAGCGTATCGAGAGCGGCTATGGCTGCGTCGGGAATCGTCGCCGCCGTATCGTTCACATAATGGACTCCGTCTTTTTCTCGGACGAGTTCGAGACGATGCTCTATACTCGGAAAACTGGCTATCCCCGATCGAATGACTTGGGCTCCCAAACCAAAAACCCGAGCCGCCAAAGCCGCAGCCAAAACATTCTCCTGATTGTGCTTTCCCAAAAGCTTCACCTCAGAATACGGGAATCCTTCTTCCTCTTTGCCTCCAAAACGGAAAACAACTAGTCCGTCTCGGAGAAACACGCCATCGTCAAAAAAATCATTCAGTCCGAAAAAATACTTCTTCCCTTTCGCCTTCGCACTCATCTTTTGGGTGAATTCGTTGGAGGCATTGAATATGGCTATGTCACCTTCCTTTTGGAAGGAAATGATTGCCTCTTTATCCCGGGCGTAGACTTCCATGCTCTTGTAGTAGTTCAGATGATCCGGATAAAGATTGGTGATGATAGCCAGGGTCGGACTTTTTTCGATGCGAGCGAGAGCCGAGAGGCGCCACGAAGAAAGTTCGAAAACAACGACGCTCTCCCTGGTCACCTGATCCAGTTTCCCGAGGACCGATGTCTGGCCGATACCGATGCGCACCACTTTTTTCCCGGCTTTTTCAAGAATGTAAGCGAGGAGCGTCGCGGTCGTGGTCTTCCCCTTTGTCCCGGTCACTCCAAGGATTGGCACTTTGGGAACAATCTCCATGAAGATGCTCGAATCCATTTCAACCGGTACCTTGTGCTTCAGGGCGATCTGGATGTAATCATTGGTCCAGGAGATAAGGGGGTTTTTGATAACCAGATCAACATGCGAAAAATCTTCTGGCCGATGCTGGCCGAGAATGTAGGTAATGTTCTTATAAGAGCTTAGCTTAGTGAGAGAAGAAGCGAGATCGTCTTTTGTCTTGATATCGGTCACAATAATTTCCTTCACCCCCTGTTTGGCGAGGAATTCCACCGTACCCACCCCTCCGCTGTTCACGCCCAGTCCAAAAACAGTTACTCGCTTCCCCTTGAAAAAATCGCGGGTCATCATACGGATGATTTGGAAAATTCTGGGCGACGGACAAAAAAGAATAGTCCAAGCGCAAAGAGGGCTCCGAGTGTATCCGAGAGCATGTCTTTTTGGGCATCCCAGACATCTCCCTGACTCCCCAGAAAGGCAGTCCCCGCCGCTGGGTCGCTCGCGACGACGAACAACCACTCAATAATTTCATACCCCATCGCGACGAACGCAATGGCAAAAAGCGGAAAGAAGAAAAGCGCGCTTCGATTGCTGACCGAGCGTGACCGAAAAAGGAACTCAGTAAATGCAAAAGCGTAGAGTCCTACTGAGAAGTGAGCTACTCGATCATACATGTTTCGTTCGAATCCGAAGAAGGTTTGGAAGAGATCGAAGGGAACGCGCTCAAAAGTATAGTGTCCACCAATAGTATGCATGAAAACCAGAACGCTCATGAGGAGATAGGCAGTATTGGAAAAACGAATCCCTCTCCAATAGAGGAAGGTAAGGGCAAGGACGATTGCAACAATGGGGATATTTTCGGCGTACCAGACCTCACGCCTAAAAGGAGTGATCCCGAGAGCAATAAAAAAAATACTGTAAAGCACAAGAAGAGTGGCAGGCAGATGCCGGGACAAACGAGCAAAAAGAGGCATACAGAAATGTTTACCAGCTGAACCAGCCCGATGGCTTATGACGGAGCACTTCGCCAGGGCGTTTGCCATTATACACCCCCTGCTCGATTGTCAAAATACCGTTTACGATGACCCAGGTAATTCCGGCTGGATACTGATACGGCTCCTCCATGGTGGCCCGATCCTCGATTGTCTCCGGGTCAAAAATGACGATGTCTCCGCGATACCCCTCTTGGATGAGTCCTCGTTTGTCGAGACGGAATTTCTGGGCTGGCTTCCCGGTCATTTTATGAACAGCCTCCTCCCAAGAAAGGGCTTTTTTGTTGCGCACATATTCAGCAAAGACCTTCGGAAAGGTCCCGAAATTTCTCGGGTGGACCTTATCTCCCGAATCAGCCTGCGACAGATTGTACCCCACGCCATTGGAACTGATAATTGAGAAGGGATGCTGGATGGCCTTTTGGACATTTTTTTCTGAAAGCGTCTCCAGAGAAACAATGGCCCGACCCTCGCTTCCCAAAAGCACATCGATAACTACTTCTTCAGGAGCCTTCCCATGGATAGCCGCGATATCTGAAATCTTGCGTCGAGAAAGCATCTTGTTCAGCGTCGAGACCGAAAGGAGCATGGACGAATAATCAATCCCATTCTTCCTCATCTCGGCGATCACCGTAGCCCGAACTTCGGGATCGCGCAATCGGGAAAGCATGAGCTTGCGTCCGTTCTCGGTGATCCAGGTTGGAAGGAATGTATAGAGAACCGATCCCGTCGTCGTATAGGGGTAGACATCAAAAGTAATAGGAATGTCATTCAATGCCGCCGTTTCAATGAGGTTGAAAACCTCATCCATGAGCGGCCAATTCTTTTTCCCTACTGCTTTGAGGTGAGAGATGTGGAGGGGAATCTTGGTTTTTCGAGCGACGGTGACTGCTTCTTCGACGGCTCGCACCAACCCTTCCGATTCATCTCGCACATAGGTTGAGTACACCCCGCCCTCCGCTCGCACCACTTCTACCAAACGAAGGATCTCATGGATATTGGCTCCGCGGGCATGCGTATACATGAGTCCCGTGGAAAAACCCATTGCCCCCTCCTTCAGAGCGTTCTTCAGCATGCGCTCCATCAGGGCGACTTCATCGTCCTTAATGGGACGAGTCTCGTCTTGCATGGCTCCCCGCCGAATGGTTCCGTGACCAACGAGCGTTGCGAAATTGATCGCCGGACGGCGTTTTTCAATGACAGAAAAAAATTCAGACAATGTCAACCAACTGAAGTTGATCTTATTGACATCCGTCCATTTCTGAATAGAACGAATGATCTCTGGCCGGGCGAGGGGCGCCAGGGACGAACCGGAGTTTCCGCCGATAATCGTCGTCACTCCCTGACGGAGCATGCTCTCAAGCTCCGGATGCGCCAAAAGCTCCCAGTAGGTATCAGAGTGATTATTGACATCGATGAAGCCCGGAGCGACATAGTGGCCAGTTGCGTCGATGACTCTCTCGGCTAAGCCATCGACCTTCCCAACAGCCACAATTTGCTTTTCTTTCAAGGCAACACTACCCTGAAACATCGGTTTTCCAGAGCCATCGATAATCGTCCCATTTTTTATGAGAACATCGTACATACACTACCCGACAAGGGCGGCCATTTCGACTAAACGATTTGAATAACCCCATTCGTTATCATACCACGCGACCACTTTCACAAGATCACCGTCAATCACCTTGGTGAGTGAGAGATCTACCGTACTCGAGTAGGGATTGCCGATGAAGTCAGACGAAACGAGCGGCGCATCAGTGACCGCCAACACCTTTTCGTACCGAACAGATTTACTCGCCTCAACAAGCACCGCATTCACTTCTTCGCGAGTGACTTTCTTTTTGAGCACGAATGTGAAGTCTGTCAGCGACACGACAATGGTCGGAACGCGCACCGAAAGCCCGTCAAAGAGACCTTGGAGTTCTGGCATGACCTGGGTCACAGCAAGAGCGGCGCCGGTCGTCGTCGGGACCATGTTCTGCGCCGCCGCCCGAGCCCGCCGCAGATCCTTATGAGGACCATCCTGGAGATTCTGATCGGCCGTGTAGGAGTGAATCGTCGTCATGATTGCCTTGGCAATCCCGAATTTTTTATGCAAAACCTGAGCGACCGGAGCGAGAGAATTGGTCGTACAAGAAGCATTCGAGAGTAATGCTTCGCCTTGATAGCTCTCATCGTTCACGCCCATGAGGAACATTGGAATAGAGCCGTCATCGCCCTTTGAGGGAGCCGAAAGGATAACCTTTTTTGCCCCCGCATCCACATGCTGGCGAGCCGCATCTTTGTCGGTAAAACGCCCAGTGCACTCAAGGACGACATCTACCTGAAGTTCGCTCCAAGGAAGCTTCTTCGGATCTGGCTCCGCATAGATCGGATACTCCTTCCCATCGACGATGATTCCTTTCTCTCCTACGGACACTTCCTTGGCATACCGACCGTAGGCCGTATCATACTGGAGAAGATGCGCCAGAACCGAGGCTTCAGTCAGATCATTGATGGCCACCACTTCGAGATCCGGTTTCTCCAAGGCTACCTTGAAAGCGGCCCGGCCGATCCTTCCAAATCCATTGATAGCGATTTTTTTAGCCATAGTATTTTTTATTACATTTTTCCCGCACTCCCGAACATTTCCATTTTCTTCTTCACGGCGTCACGGAAAGCTTCGCGAGCCGGAAGCAAGACTTTCCGGATATCCTTTTCTTCGCTTCCTGAAAGAAACTCACGCAGTGTATCGAGAAAGGCCGTGCGCGTAGCGGTATCCACATTGAAGCATGAGATGCCGAGCCCGATGACCCGACTTACTTTTTCCTCCGTCCAGTCTGATGCCCCGTGAAGCACAAGCGGAAGAGTAACTTTTTCTCGTATGGCTTGAAGGCGCTCATAATCCGGCTCGGGGCGCTCGGGAAACGCAGCGTGTGCATTCCCAATGGCGATGGCCAGAGTATCAATACCCGTTTCTCGGACAAATTCTTCGGCCTTTTCTGGATCCGTCATGTAGTCTTCCCAGTCCATGTTTTCTACATCCTGAATTTCCCCGATGTAGGGAACATTTCCAAGCTCTGCCTGAACCTCGGCGTCCCGACCATGGGCATTCGCGACGATTCTTTTGGTCGCCGCAAGATTCTCCTCGTAACTCATGGTTGAGGCATCCATCATGACTGATTTGAAGCCGATGCGAAGTGCTTCTTCGACCACTTCGATATTCCGGCCGTGATCGAGGTGGAGGCCATATGGGACTTCCGGAAAAGAAAAATCTGCGATATTTCGCACAAGATGATACATTACTTGGCTTCCTGCGTATTGGAAGGTCTTTTCCGTCATCTGAATGATCACTGGCGAACGCAGTTCCGATGCGGCCTCAAAGATGGCGCGGGTCGTTTCGAGATTGGCCGTGTTAAAAGCACCGAGTGCATAACCCCCTTCCTGTGCGCCCTGAAGAAGTTTTTTGACTGAGACGAGCATAAGCCTGATTTAATGCGCTCCTTTCCTGTATTCCTCGCCCATCTCCATCATCTTGACGAGCTCGTGTGGAAAAAGGCTTTCTCGTCCGACCAAAACACCATCCATTTCAGCTTCCCAAGAAACCTCCTTGAGATTCATCGATTTGACTGAGCCGCCGTAGAGTACGATGATCCGTTCGGCGAGCCTGGCATCATAGAGCTCAGTAAAGAGTTTTCGAAGAAAAATTTTTATCTGAAGGATATCCTGAGTAGTCGGGTGTTCATCCGTACCGATCGCCCAGCGCGGTTCGTAAGCGAGTATCACTTTCTCCGCCTGCATGGGAGAGAGGCCTTTGAATATTGCTTCGATTTGGCGCTTCAGGACATCGACTGTCATCTCGCGAGACCGTTCTTCCTTGGTTTCTCCGATGCAAACGATCGGCGTCAGAAGATGTTTCAAAAGTGTTTCGGTCTTGAGGGCGACCATCTCATCCGTCTCGCCAAAAATCCCCCTCCGCTCACTGTGACCAATGATCACATATTCTACCCCGGTATCTTTCAGCATGAGCGGCGAAGTCTCTCCAGTAAAAGCACCACTCCGTTCCCAGGAAACATCTTGTGCACCGAGCTTTATTTCGGGTGGCAAATGAGTGAAGCGAGAGAGATGAATGGTGGGCGGACAAACAACCCCCGCGCTGTACACAAAGCCCTTTCCACTCAGTTCGCGACGGAAAAGAGCGACATACTTTTCACACTCCACCTTCGAGAGGAGATTCATCTTGATGTTCCCGACGATGTAGAAAGGGCGCATAGGCTTAGGCGTTTGCCAATTTCCCTCGAAGAAATTCGGTCGCGACTTCCGGTTGAATCGTAGAAATCTCAACTCCCGTAGCAAGTTCAAAGCCGCCCCAAGTAGAAGTCTTGGGAAGAATCTGGATATGCCACTGAAAATGCGGGTAATCGCGACCGTTAGCCGGCGCAGTATAAAGGTAAAAATTATAGGCTGGATCCCCGAGCCCCTGATAGAGAGAGAAGAGGGCTTTCTGGAGAGCATCCGCGACGGAGAACTTCTCTTCATCGGTAATCCGTTCAAAGTACGGATTGGGTCGTTTCCCCATCACCCAAAGTTCAAAAGCAGCCCGCGACGCGTACGGCGCAAAAACGACAAAGTCATCGTTTTCATAGACGATCCGCTTCCCGACCTCCTTTTCATGCTCAAGCATCACGCCATACACTTTTCGCCGATGGCTTTTGTAGAATTGATCAGCCCCAGCAAGAATGCTCTCGGCATACGGCGAAATGATAGGAATGGCCATAAGCTGTGAGTGTGGATGCGGTATAGACGCTCCTGCCTCTTTCCCGTGATTATGAAAGATCTGGATGTAATTGACACTCTCTTTATTCATAAGGGCCAAGTACCGCTCCTGGAAACAATCAATGACTTCGGCTACCTGCCATGTATCGAGAAGCGCGAGATGCCGGACTGGGTCTCGCGTAACGATCACTTCGTGATACCCCACTCCGCTCATCGCAAAGTACGGCCCTTCCGAGAGTTGATGAACACTTCTTCCGCGCGAGACAGCCGGGTATTTGTTCGGAAAGACTCGCAGGCTCCATTCACCGTCGTCCCGGCGATAAATGAGGACATCTTTTTCTTGTCCGCTCGCTTCTGGATCGGAAAAAATATCCGGTCCGTCGTCATGCGAAACCCGTTCTTGTCGAGCAAAATCATCCGGCCGCTTGGCACGCGCGGTCGCGATAATGACCCAATCCCCTGTTACGAGGTCCTGCCGGAGCTCTGACTCGTAGGGCTTTGTCGTTTTTTTATTTTCGATTTGTATTTCCACTCTTTTTTGTCTTGAAGGCTTTGTTCTTCTTTTTTAGGCACGCGCCTTTTCTCTTTCCTTTTTGTAGGCTCGAATGTTGTACTGGCCGGAGAGAAGACGCCAACGCGTCTTGAAAAGATCGATCAAAACCTGGATGAATCCGTTGGGCCCAGTAAGACTGACCGTCGATCCCTCCTCGTTCATCCAGCGCACCGGCATTTGTTTCACCTTAAACCCAAGCTTCTCCGCCAATGCGATGAGCTCGAAATCAAAACCGAAGCGATCCACCACCATGCGCGACGCGATCGCCTGAGCCGCTTCGCCAGAGAGCACTTTGAAGCCACACTGCGTATCCGGATAACGCCAGAGACCGAGAACGATACGAATGAGCCAGTTGCCACCTTCTCCCATAATCTCGCGGTGACGGGGTTGGTGTATCTGAATAAAAGAGCCTTCAATCTTTCGCGAACCAATCACGACATCGTAACCTTCCTGAAATTGCGGGAGGAATGAGTCAAGATGGGTAATGGAAGTTGAACCGTCTGCATCGAGGAATACGCGGTATTCCCCTTTTCCCTCGAGGAGGGCCTGACGGACAACATAGCCCTTGCCATGATTTTCGGGGTTGTCGATGACCCGAAGATTCGGGATTTGGAGACCATAGTTCCGGGCCACTTCAGCCGTATTGTCCGGAGAACCGTCAACGACGACAATGATCTCATAAGAATATGTCTTATTCTTCAAATAACGATCAATCTCCAGAAGATTGTGCCCAATACGCTCCCCTTCTTTGTATGCCGGAACCAAGACCGACAAATGCGGGTTTTCCATAGATAAAGAAGATGACTTACATGCTCATTGTAACATAAAAAAGGCGCGTTCGCATACGGAAAAAGCCTAGAATGAGGCTTGGCCCAGAGCCTTCTCATGATCGAGCCATTCCTGAAGGATAATGCGTGCCGCCTCAGCGTCATCCTGCTTTCCGACGGCCTTTTTTCCCGCTTCAATAAGGTTTTGTCCTGCTCGCTTGGTGGTAAACATCTCATCCTGATAGGCAACGAGTATCCCCAGATCCACAAGCTTTTGGCCCAGCTTTTCGACTGGTGAATCGGCCCTTTCATGACTCATATGGGAAGGTAGACCGATAACAGCCGTACTTACCCCTTCTTCTCGGATAAGATCCTGCAGCGTCTCGAGGAGATGCTCATCGTTTAGGAGGGTCTTGAGTGAGAGAGCAAGACGCGTCTCACCATGTGCTATGGCAAGCCCCACCTTGGCCTTTCCCCAATCAATCCCCAAATACTTTTTTTCCATATGGTCTAAAGAGCGGTCAAGACCTCGGCTCCTTTTTCCGTGATGAGCACTGAGTCTTCCCAATGAGCACTCAGCGATCCATCGGCTGTGACAAAGGTCCAACCGTCTGGGGCAAGCTCTACCTCCCAACCCCCAGTATTCACCATGGGCTCGAGAGCCACAACCATCCCGGCACGGAAAGTAAAATTTGGAAGTTTAGAGCCGGCATAATTCGGAATCTGTGGCTCTTCATGGAGCTCCTCCCCCACTCCATGCCCGACGAGATCGTGAACGCACAAAAATCCAGCCGCCTTGACCACTCCCTCGACAGCTCCAGCGTACTCTGAGAGCTTGGCTCCATCATGAAGGATAGCCACTCCCGCTCTGAGGCTTGCCTCGGTTGTTTTCTGAAGTTTTTCAGCCAGAGGCATCACTTGACCAACGCACACTGTCCGAGCCATATCGGTGATCATTCCGTTATAGCGCATGCCAATATCGATTTTCAGAAGATCCCCCTCCTTCACGATTCGCTCATCCCGAGGGATACCATGCACAACCTCATCATTCAGGGAAAGACAGACCGCTCCGGGAAAAGGTGGTGCACCCCACGCCCTCCCGTAGCCTTTGAAAATCGGGATTCCTCCACGATCAAGAATCTTCTTTTCTGCCAAAGCACCAAGCTTCCCAGTCGTGATCCCGGGTCGGACAGCCTGGATGAGCTCATGCGTCACCTGAGCCAATTGTTTTCCTGACTCGCGGAGCCGCTCAATTTCCCCTCTTGTTTTAATCCAAGTCTTCGCCATGCATTAGGATTTTGGTTGATTCAGGCTTTGAAACACCTTCTCAATAATCGTTTCCGAAGGGAGCGTCCCATCGACTTCGAGAAGAAATCCGTGCTCACGAAAATACTCCACCACGGGAAGAGTGACGCCTTGAAAGATTCGATAGCGTTTCCGTACGCCTTCCACCGTATCGTCTTCTCGCTGAGCCACCTTTCCTCCACATTTGGGACATGAATCGGTCGGATGCTGTATGCCTGTCCCGAGGATGAGTGGTTCCTCACACTGAATGCATTTAAAACGCCGAGAAATACGCTCAATACTCATCGCCTCGGGAAGATTGATAAAAATAACACGCTCCGGCTTCCTCCCCGATACCCCGAGAATATGAAGCACTTCATCAATTTGGCTCGCCGGACGAGGCGCTCCGTCGAGGACCACTCCTTTCCCCGCCGGAATCCGCATAAGAGCATCGGCCAAGACGCCATAAACCACCATGTCTGAAACCAATTCTTTTTTATGATTGATAGTATCGTTGATCTCCGTCGCAAACGGCGTATCCTCTTGGGCCGCTCGCCGAAGTTCAGAACCGATGTCGATATGCACCACCCCAAGCCTTTTCTCGAGAGAGTGGGCCAGCGTGCTTTTTCCACTTCCGGGCGGTCCGATCAAGATATAGCTTTTTGGATCAGTCATGAATAGGTGATGATGAAGAATTTTTTGGACAGAATTGAAACGATCGCTCAGAAGAGAGTCCCAATGAAAGAAGCTTGTTGAGCAGAAAGACTCCCTAGAGTCCTTCGTAGCTCCGCATCATGAGCTGGCTCTGAATGTGCTTGACGAGTTCCAGTACCACCGATACGACGATGAGGATACTGACGCCGCCAATCGAAAGAGCCTGGATCCCGGTGATCCCCTGGACAATAAATGGCAAAACGGCGATAGCCCCGAGAAAGAGCGCTCCCGTCAAGGTAATGCGCGTGATAATGTGGTGAAGATACTCAGCCGTCGTGTTTCCCGGTCGGATACCCGGAACATACCCTCCCTGCTTCTGGAGGTTCTCTGCGATCTTCACCGGATCAAAAACAACCGCCGTGTAAAAATAGGTGAAGAGCACTACCAAGACAAAGTAGAGCCCACCATACACCCACTGATTCTGAAGGAAAACCGCGGTTGACGCCGCCATCGAAGCAACTTGTGCATTACCCGACTGAGCCAAGAAGTTGGCGATCATGGTCGGGATAAGGATGAGCGAGACGGCAAAAATGATGGGGATGACTCCAGCCTGATTGACCCGGAGCGGCAAGTGAGTGGCAGTTCCTCCATAGACGCTCGCTCCCCGAACCCGCTTGGCATAAGCAACCGGCACGGTACGCTGGCCTTCATTGACGAAGATAACACCGGCAATAGTGACAATTCCTAAAAGAAGAAACATGGCGTAGGTGAAAAACTGGGAAGGATCCCAGGTCGAAAAAAGTCGGGAGAGTTGGGTCGGGAGAGCGGCCACAATGCCCGCAAAGATCATCATCGACACGCCATTCCCCAAGCCCTTCTCGGTGATAAGTTCTCCGAGCCACATGAGGAATATCGTACCAGCCGTCGCCGAAAGAACAATTACCATGATGACGAAGGGCGAAAGGTCAGAGAGAATATTCTGCGAACGAAGCAACGAAAGCATACTGAAAGCCTGAAGCCCAGCCAGCGGGACAGTCAGCCAGCGCGTCCACATGTTGAACTTTTGGCGTCCCTGTTCACCCTCTTCTTTGTACATGCGCTCAAGGGCCGGAAATATCGTCTGCATGAGTTGCATGATGATGGAAGCCGTAATATACGGCGCAACACCCAAAAGAACGACCGAGATATTGGAAAGCCCTCCACCAGAGAAAATATTCAAAAGTCCAAGGAATGCATTGTCCTCAAAGAGGCGCTTGAGCTGGAGCACATCCACCCCCGGAAGCGGGATGTTGGCAGCAGCTCGATAAACCACCAACAGGGCCAAAATGAAGAGGATCTTATTGCGAAGATCCGGGACTTTGAAGATTTGCTTCAGGGATTCGAACATAGGTGAAATAAAAGACAACGACTCAATCGTACGCCAAAACGAGCCAAATATCAACCCTCCACCGACTGGGCTCCATACGAACTCGCGCGGGAAATAAATGGCGAGTTGCTCTTAGTTAAATTGATAGTATCGTTGCAATAAAGTGTTTATTTGAACTTCGATGATTCTTGAGAATGTCAATATATTCTGTACGAGTAAACAACCGAAGAGCTTGTATATCTACATCCTGGTTTTCCTTAAATCTCTCTTTCAAATCCTTTGAAGATACATTTAAGAGAACTTCAAAGTAAAAGCCCACATTCGTCCTCGCTTCCAAATAGATAGCCTTCAGATAAGACTCGTTAATATCTTTTTCCTTTACCCCGGCCTCTTCCTCTAGTTCATCATAGAAACTCTGGAAAACATCTCGACCAGATGTCATCTGGATATTAGTTTCCATGATACCCCCGATTAACTCAATTATATTCTCATTCATAGACTTTCCTGAAAGCTCCACCATAATGTACAGCCCATCCGAGGTTTTTACGGAAGAGGTCGAAAAGCAACCTTTTCGGTGATATGCCTCAGGAAGTTCGAAATATTCAGGAATTGCGATTAAGCCATCTCTCACTTTGTATTCAAAGGTGCCTAAATCCAATATCACCTTTCCGTCTTTTTCTTGGACCGAGTTCAGCCTGTAAGAAATGCCATTATAGCAGACTTGGCCGTTCTCTTCTGCTCTTTTTTTCTTCGCTTCCCAAATTGCCTCGAGCTTTATCTCAATATCAGGATGCGTCTTTCTGGTGGACTCGCTCAAAGAAACCCAAAGGTCATCTGGGGAATATTTTCCACTCATCAGTGTCCTTGGTAGTTCCATAAAATCATCATAGCAGATGTCCTATTGTCTCTATGGGTGATACAAAAAAGAGGCTTAGGAAAGCCTCAATTTCTTCTCCAACAGATAGCTCGGAGTTATTCCTCGACGGTACCACCGATCTTCTTGATGATCTCAAGAGCTCCGACAGAAGCATCCACATCGCCACCCAAAATGAGCTTCTTCGTCAGCTCACCAGTAGCCACGATCTTCACTCCTCTTCGGCGGACGAGCTTTCCAAAAAGTTTCTTCTCGACGAAGGCTTCGCGGGACACTTTCTCGCCATCTTTGAACGAGCGTTCCAGCCTTTCAAGAGTCACAGTATAAGGCTTGGCATAGGGGGATTTGAAGCCACGGAGCTTCTTCATGCGTTCCACGAGAGACGAGCGGCCACCTTCAAACAACGGATCAATGGATGAACCGGTACGAGACCCTTGCCCCTTCGAACCACGGCCAGAGGTTTTTCCGCGCTTTCCCCCGCGACCAATAAGCTTGGTCTTCTTGCGCTTGGCGACTTTGAGTTGATGGATCTGCATACCCGGTGGTACAACTTACTAAATGTAATTAAACTTATTCTTTCTTTATCTGCCCGATCTACTTGGGGTTGTACTACCGGGCATAGGATTTTCTTTATTCGGTCGCTTCTTTGGCCTCCGCTTTTTCCTCTCTTGGAGCAACCTCTTTCACGACCTCGATCTTTCTCGTTTTGAGCTTCTGGAGAGCGAGAACGGTCGCACGAGCCACATTCAAGTTGTTGGAGCTCCCGAGAGACTTGGCGCTAATGTCTTTGGCCCCGAGGAGATCCATGACAGCCCGGACTGCCCCTCCGGCGATAAGTCCGCGACCTTGGGATGCCGGCTTCAAGAGCACCTTGGCACTCCCGTATTTAGCAGTTACATCATGAGCAATCGTGTTCCCGGTGAGTACGATAGTCACCATTTCCTTTTTGGCGCTCTGAAAGGCCTTCTTGATGGCGTCCGAAACATCAGACCCCTTAGCGACACCCACTCCTACTTTACCCTTGCGGTTCCCGATAACGAGGGTCGCGCGGAAACGGAAACGCCGTCCGCCCTTGACGACACGCGTGACGCGCGCCAAATTGAGAAGCTTCTGGTCATACTCCGGCTTCTCGCGTCGTCCGCCTCCTCTTTTTTGATTGTTTCTTGCCATAAGTTCTCGCTTGGTCGAAATATTAGAAAATGAGGCCAGCCTCTCGCGCTCCGTCAGCAAGCGCCTTCACTCGTCCGTGATACTTATACCCTGATCGATCAAAAACCGCCTGCTTCACACCGAGCTTCTGCGCCCGCTCTCCGAGAAGCTTCCCAACTTCAGAAGCGCCAGCCAAATTATTCTTGGCCTTTTTGATCTCAGAGAGATTGGCCTGAACGAGAGTTTTGCCCGTCACATCATCAATGATCTGGGCGTAAACAGCCAAAAGACTACGGAAAACCACGATGCGTGGGCGTTCGGCAGTCCCTCTCACTCGGCCCCGCACTTTGATATGCCGGCGGGTTCTCCTGGTTCGGTTGGTGCTTTTCTTTATCATAATCGTGCCTTAGGCGGCGGCTTTCTTACCTTCCTTCTTACGGACCACTTCACCGACATACCGGAAACCTTTCCCTTTGTACGGCTCAACCGGCTTCAGTTTCTTGATGACAGCGGCAAACTGACCAACCTTTTGTTTGTCAATTCCCGAAAGTGTCAGGATGTTATTTTCAATTTTTGCCTCTATTCCTTCCGGGAGCATCATTTCCACGGGATGAGAAAAGCCGAGAGCTAGGTTGAGTTTCTTCCCGGAAACGGCCATGCGGAAGCCGACGCCATTCAGTTCAAGTTGCTTGGTAAAGCCCGTGAGCACGCCCTCAAACATGTTCTTCACCAATTTTCCGGTCGTCCCCCAGATAGCCTGCGCCTTGAGCGAACTCCCTTTCTTTTCAACGATTACTTCCGTCCCTTCGACGCGGAGACCGACTTCCAAGGCATGCGCCCAGGAAAGGGTTCCCTTCGGTCCTTTGACGGTCAGCATGTTCCCATGAAGCGTCACTTCAACTTTCTCTGGGATGGTAATCGGTTTTTTTCCAATACGGCTCATAGGATTTTACCAAACTTTACAAACAAACTCACCTCCAAGCCCGCGACGATAAGCTTCTTTTCCGGTCATAACGCCCTTGGAGGTGGAGAGGATTGCAATACCGAATCCGTTTTTCACTTTTTCGACATCGCCCCGCTTCACATAAATGCGGCAGCCTTCCTTGCTCACTCGTTCGAGCTCTTCGATAGCGGGCATCTTCTTGGTCGGAGAGAGGCGCTCGTATTTGAGATGGATGCGGAGGTGCTTACGGCCATTCTCTTCGGTCTCTTCCTCCACGCGGTCCAAAAATCCCTCGGTGACAAGAATGTCGGCGATGGCGCGCTTCAGTTTGGATGCAGGAAACTGGACCGTCTGGTGACCGGCGCGTTGAGCGTTTCTGATTCGAGTGAGCATTTCTGCTATTGGATCCAACATAGAGTTTAAGTAATTCTTTCCATTACCACGATGAGCGTTTTACACCAGGAAGCTCTCCCTTACTCGCAAGCTCTCGAAAACAAATACGGCAGATATCGTAGCGCCGGAGATACCCGTGCTTTCTTCCACACTTCCAACAGCGTCGCACGATGCGTGTGGAGAATTTCGGGGTCTTGACTGAGCGGGCAAAGGTAGATGTTTTGGCCATAAGGGTAATATTCGCTTATTCTTTTTCTTTCCGTTCCTCAGTCCCAACGGCCTGAAGGGGCAATCCGATGAGCTCGAAAAGCTTCTCGCCGGTCTTCTTGTCGGCGGCCGTCGTCACGATCGTCACCTGGAAACTGAACATGGTCTGAACCTTTTCTGGAATGATTTCAGGAAAAACGGTCTGCTCTTTAATGCCAATGTTGGCGTTGCCGTAGCTATCGATGGCCCGGCGAGGAATCCCCTGGAAGTCACGGACGCGCGGAAGGCCGACATTGATGAAACGGTCAAGGAAGTGCCACATGCGCTCACCCCGAAGTGTTACTCGCATTCCGACTTCGAGACCCTCGCGAATCTTAAAGCCAGCGATGGCTTTCCGGGCCTTGGTCGGTACCACTTTCTGCCCGGTGATCATCTCGAGTGACTGCTTGATCTCATCAATGCGGTTTTGTTCTTTCATGAACTTGCCCACGCCGACATTCACCACCACCCGATTAAAGCGAGGGATCGCGTGCACATTCTCAGTCCCCAGGAACTTTTTGAGTTCGGGAAGGGCTTTCGAAGCGTAGATTTTCTGGGTAATGGATGCCATAACGATGATTATTTGAGAGTTTCTCCGGAACGCTTACTGACACGGACCTTTTCTCCGCCCTCAATCTTGTAGCCGATGCGTGATGGTTTTCCGTCTTTCGGATCAACAAGGAGAACATTCGAGACATGGATGGGAACCGGCATTTCGACGCGCTCGCCTTTTTCATTGTCTTTCTTGGACTTGCGGTGGCGCTTGGCAATATTCACGCCCTCCACCAAGACCTTGTCGAGCGTCGGGAAAACGCGAATCACGGAGCCTTTCTTGCCGCGGTCCTTCCCTGCTATCACTTGTACTTGGTCGCCTTTCTTGATTTTCATAGTTTTACAAAACTTCAGGAGCGAGTGAAACGATCTTGGCAAATCCCTTTTCGCGGAGCTCTCTCGCCACCGGGCCGAAAATGCGCGAACCCTTTGGTTCCTGGGTCGTCCCTTCGAGGATGACGGCGGCGTTCTCGTCAAAACGGATGTAGGAATTGTCCTTGCGGCGATGAGCAGACTTCTGGCGGACAATGACCGCTTTCACTTTTTCTCCTTTTTTCACCAGACCACGCGGTTCGGCAAACTTCACCGAAGCAACGATGATATCGCCCAAGCCCGCATACCGCCGACGAGTCCCACCGAGCACCTTGAAACACTCGATGACTTTCGCGCCACTGTTGTCTGCAATAATGAGTCTGGATTCTGCTTGGATCATATTTCTTGAAATCGCTTACTCGGTGATAACGGCGTGCCGCTTGTCCTTACTAATCGGCCGGCATTCACGAAAACGCACGACATCCCCGACTTTGTATTTCCCTTCCGCATCATGCACCTTGTATTTCTTGGTAGAGATGTACCGCTTCTGGTATTTGGGGTGCGTTTTGAGAGTATCCACCGCAACCACGATGGTTTTGGCCATGCGGTCACTCACCACGATCCCTTTCTGGATCGGAGCCTTGGAGACTTTCACTTTTTCTTCGGGAGCTTGGGTCATACTTTTATGAGAGTTCTTCAGTGGAAATGGTCTTGAGTCTTGCAATGTCTCGTTTGGTTTTTCGGTATTCGCTGTGAGTCTTGGTCTCGCGGGTGGCGATGTCAAAGCGCAGCGTGCGTGCCTTATCCTGAAGCTCCACGAGTGTTTTCTCGCGCTCTCCGACTGATTTTTCCCGCCATTCTTTTGCTTTCATACCGGGTAGTAGAATTTCAATAATTGAACTAATGAGCTAACCTCGATAGCGACATTTCTACAAGCAGACAAAGCTCTTTCTTTTTTCACAACCTTTTCCTGCTTGATTGAAATTTCACTACCTGGCATACACTTATTCTTTGACGACAAATTTGGATTTGACCGAGAGCTTGTGAGCCGCGAGGCGCATGGCTTCTGCCGCGGTTGCACGAGGGACTCCATCGAGCTCGAAAAGCATCCGCCCGGCTGACACTTTGGCTGCGAAATGGTCCGGAGAGCCTTTTCCTTTTCCCATTGGAACCTGCTCGCCTTTTTTGGTGATCGGGGTATCGGGGAAAATCCGGATCCACACTTTGCCACCGCGAGCGATAAAACGAGTCATGGCGCGACGGGCCGCTTCAATCTGCCGAGCGGAGATGATACCGCCTTCCGTCGCCTTCAAGCCAAAGCTTCCAAAGGAAATCTGAGTTCCTCGCGAGGCAATCGTCCCAACTGGATTGTACCCGCGCTGGACTTTCCGATGCTTTACTTTTCTTGGCATGAGTGACATAGGCGTATCTTCGAAGTTTTATTCGGTTTCTTCTACGGCAGGCTCGCGTTCGATGAACTTCTCCCCCTTATAAATCCACACCTTCACGCCGATCACGCCATAGGTGGTGTGAGCTTCGGCTCGGGCAAAATCGATATCCGCACGGAGCGTATGGAGAGGGATCTTTCCGCGGGAGAGCCATTCGGTGCGAGACATTTCAGCGCCGCCGAGACGGCCAGCCACTTCAATCTTCACGCCCTCGACATTCTGGCTTCCTTCTACCTGGTCGAGTGTGGACTTGAGGATGCGTCGGAAAGGCATGCGCTTTTCTAGCTGCTCGGCCACCTGCTGAGCGACGAGCATGGCGTTCTCTTCCATGTGCTTCACTTCCTGGACTTCCACCTTGAGGTTGACCTTCTTCCCGGCGAAAAAATTCTTCTTCAAAATGCGGGTCAAATCCTCGATCCCCGTTCCGCCACGACCAATGAGAACACCCGGGCGCGAGGTGGCGATGATGATCCGGAGAGCCCCGGTCGAGCGCTCGAACTGGACGCTTGCAATAGCTGCGCTCTTCCAGCGCTTCGCGACAAATTCACGGATCTCCACATCTTTGCGGAGATTCTTCACATAGTCTTTGCGCTTGGCAAACCAGCGTGATTGCCATTCTGTGGTAATCCCGAGTCGGAAGCCAGTTGGATTTGTCTTATGTCCCATATCGTTATTCTGCTTTCGCTTTAACTTCTTCCTTCACTTCTTTCTTTGGTACTTCTTTCTTCTCTTTGGGAGCCGAAACCGCTTTCTTTATCGGCTTCACTTCCTTTTCGCCTTCGAGGATAATCTTGATTTTTGAGCTCCGACGGAGAATCTGCGTCGCCTGACCAAAAGCTTTCGGCATGTACCGCTTCAACCGCAATCCGTCCCCCACCGACACTTCCTTCACTATGAGACTTTTGAGAGAGAGATCGAAGTTGTTGGTGGCAAGCGCGTAAAGCGGATTCTCACGGGCGCTCGGA
>JBDTWF010000039.1:0-3941 GCA_040006815.1 Candidatus Moraniibacteriota bacterium
AAAAGAGTGCCAACGGTATAAAATATTCCTCCGGCGAGGAGCCAGGAAAAGCTCTCCAGAGAAAGGGCTTGGCGGAGCGGAACATATGCGACTACGATGAGCCAGCCCATGAGGAGATAAAAGACTGCGGAGAACCAGCCGGGAATGGAAAACCGGAAGACTTTTTTGATTATCCCAATAAACGCTAATCCCCAGATGATGCCGAAGAGGCTCCAGCCCCAGTCAGGCGGGAGGAGGATGAGAACGAGGGGCGTGTAGGTCCCGGCGATGAGGACATAAATCATCGAGTGGTCGAGGGTCCGGAAAAGGTTTTTCCACTGATGTTCTTGGGAAAGAAAATGGTAGAGGGTACTGGCGAGGTAAAGGAGGAGGAGGGAGCTTCCGAAAATCGTGAAAGCGACCACATGGAGTGCCGTACCGCGGAGAGCCGCAAAGACAATGAGGAGAGTGAGGCCAGCGATTGAAAATAGGGTGGCAACGAAATGCGTGAAACTGCTCACCAACTCACCTCTCGGGGGTGAGGGAAGGTCTCTGGCGGTGAGAGGGAGCGCAGGGATAGGTTGGAGAGATTCTTTCTCCATAGGGGTGGACCGTGCCGGATTCGAACCGGCGACCTCCGCGTTGCAAACGCGGCGCTCTACCAACTAAGCTAACGGCCCCTCTGAAGAGCGAGAGAGGCTCGCTTTTCCAGCGCAGTATAGGGAATCCCAGCTCTCTTGTCCATGCTTTTTCAGGGTGGAAAATGGTATACTGGAGCTAATTAATCATAAACGCTATGGCCATATCATTTTGGGGTTCGTCGAAAAAAGCATCATCGATGGGAGCGTCGCCTCTTCACGATAAGCCCAATCCCGATGGAACCATCAGCAAAAGAGAGCTCTCGCATGAGGTAGAAGCTGATTTACGGAGAAGTGGAGTGTCTCCTCGGGCTCGAGATATCGTGGGCGCCGCCGCTTCTGGGTATATGGATGATAATGGCTTTCGTTCGACCGGCATAAATGCCAAAGAAAAAAAACAACTCATGGATACGCTCCAGGACCAGCGTCAGGAACTTGGCCTCAATAAAACTACTTTGAAAAAAGTCGACGAATCACTCAATAAGGCGCTCGAAAATTAATCCTTCTCGTTCTTTCGTACATGCACTGGGTTTACTATCTCATCCGTTGGCTCCAAGACTTTGCCCTCCAGGTTCCCCTGGAGGTCTTTGTCTTCGTCGGTTCCTTCATTGAGGAAGTGGTGGGGCCTATTCCTTCGACGGTGGTCATGACGACAGCCGGGGTGCTCGCGCATGTCGAAGACCGGACGCTTCTCTTTGTTATTTGGTTGGCGCTCTTGGGAGATCTCGGCAAGACCATTGGCGCCTACATTTATTATGTGATTGGGGATAAGTTGGAAGATGTGATTGTTGGGAGATTTGGACGCTTCTTCAAGCTCTCGCACGAAGAAATCGAGGGCATGGGGAAAAAGCTTGGACAGAATCACTGGAAGGACGGGGGCACACTTTTTCTTTCGCGCCTCGTCCCGTTCTTTCCGACCGCTCCCATCTCGATCGCTTGCGGCGTCATCAAGATGGACAAGCGTATTTATCTCCTGGCTACTTATCTTGGGAATCTCGGAAAGGATTTTCTCTATCTTTACTCAGGTTACGCGGGGGTCAAGATTTTCCGCCACTTTGTTCACGATATCGAGCGTATCCGCTTTGGGCTGGGCATCCTCATCGGTATGAGTGTCATCGTTGGGCTCGCCTTCCTCTACGTTCATCGTCATCGGGGCAAGCGCTATCTTGCTTCGTTTATCGAGTGGCTTCAGAATAAATAGTTTCTCTTAAAATCTTTGTCTTTCTTCGAGGAACGACGGGACACACTCGTGTCTTGAAAATGCGATTGGAGGATGCTATACTCTGTCTCTACTATGTCCACTTTTCAGATAAAATCAGATTGGAAACCGGCGGGGGACCAGCCCAAGGCTATCGAAGAACTCGATAAGGGGCTCGCCTTAGGTCATCCTTTTCAAACGCTTCTCGGTGTCACGGGCTCGGGAAAGACCTTTACCATGGCCAATGTGATCGCCAATGCTGGCCGGCCGGCACTCATCATCGCTCACAACAAGACCCTGGCCGCTCAGCTGGCTCAGGAGTTTCAGGAGTTCTTTCCGGAGAATGCGGTCCATTATTTCGTCTCGTACTACGATTTCTATCAGCCAGAGGCCTACATGCCGGTAACGGACACCTACATCGAGAAAGATGCTTCCATCAACGAAGAAATCGATCGCCTTCGACACGCCTCGACCCAATCGCTCTTAACCCGCCGCGATGTCATTATCGTCGCTTCGGTCTCGTGCATCTACGGCTTAGGGAGCCCGGAGGAGTATCTTCGGGAAAATATCCAGCTCGCCGTCGGAGACCGAGTCAGCCGGAACGATCTCATCCGCCGTCTCATTTCCATTTTTTTTGAACGAACGAACGCTGACATCACGCCTGGCCAGTTCCGTGCTATGGGAAACCGTCTTGAAATCATGCCTGTCTCTGAGAAATTCATCTATGCTGTCGAGATCGGTGCAAACGCGATTGAATCGATTACCAAGATCGACCCTGTTTCCCAGTCTATCCTGAGCGAAGAAAAGAGCATCTTTCTCTTTCCAACCAAACACTTCATCACGGACGAAAAGAAGAAAGAGCGCGCTCTCCAGTCGATCCGCGAGGAGCTCGATGAGCAACTCAAGAAACTGAATGCCGAGGGGAAGCTTCTCGAGGCTGAACGGCTCAAGCGGCGCACGCGCTATGACACGGCTATGATCGACGAGATCGGGTATTGCTCGGGGATCGAGAACTACTCGCGCCATCTCTCGGGAAAAAATCCGGGCGAGCCGCCGGAGACTCTCCTTTCGTATTTTCCCCATCATCCAGACGGGACGCCGGATTTCTTGACTATCATTGATGAGTCGCATGTGACGCTCCCGCAGCTACGGGGCATGTACAACGGCGATCAGGCCAGGAAGAAGACTCTGGTTGATTTCGGCTTCCGTCTTCCTTCGGCTCTCGATAATCGCCCTCTCAAGTACGAGGAATTTTTGAAACGCGTCGGTCAAGTGGTCTTTACTTCCGCGACGCCGGCCGACTATGAACGGGAGGTGAGTCAGCAAATCGTCGAGCAGGTCATTCGACCGACGGGACTTGTTGATCCCGAGGTAGGGGTGCGTGGCATCCGGGTGGAGGGCGAGTATCCTGGCCAAATCCAGGACTTTATCCGAGAGGCTGAAGCCGAAGTGAAGAAGGGCGGCCGTGTCATCGCGACGACCCTCACCAAGAAAATGGCTGAAGATCTAGCCCAGTATCTTCGGGACAAGGGGGTTAAAGCCGAATATCTTCACAGCGACATCAAGACGATTGAGCGCATCCAAATCCTTACCCGCTTCCGCAAGGGGGATTTTGACTGCCTGGTCGGCGTCAATCTCCTCCGCGAGGGCCTCGATCTTCCGGAACTTACCTTCATCGGTATTCTCGACGCGGACAAAGAAGGATTCCTTCGCTCAGAAACTGCGCTTATTCAGATCATTGGCCGGGCGGCTCGAAATATTGCGGGTCGAGTTATTCTCTATGCAGATAGGGTGACTGGTTCCATTGAGCGAGCCCTTGGCGAGACCAATCGTCGCCGGACGATTCAGCTTACCCACAACAAAGAACACAGCATTACGCCGCAGACCATCAAGAAAAACATCCACGATATCACCGAACAGCTTCAGAGTGAGCATGACAAGGCGGTCGCGGTGTCTCTTGCTCTTGATGCCAAGGGTTTCAAGCAGAATCCGGACAAGGTCATCCGTGCCAAGGAGCGTGAGATGAAGGCAGCAGTGAAAATCCTCGATTTTGAAACTGCTGCTCTTTTGCGCGACGAGATCCGGGCGTTGGAAGCCCAGCTGGGTGGAGGAAAGAAAAAGTAGAC
>JBDTWF010000040.1:0-6323 GCA_040006815.1 Candidatus Moraniibacteriota bacterium
CATGGAAATCATAGAAAATGGGGTGAATGTGGAGGCTTTTATCCCCAAGGAAAGAGAGGGATCAATGAGACGGATGGTTTTCATCACCGTTGCCCGCCTGACAAAGAGAAAGGGTCTGCAGACGCTTCTCCATGCGTTTGGAGAGGCGGTACGCATGGGTCATCGTCCACTTGAGCTTTGGCTCGTCGGGGACGGAGAAGAGCGATCATTCCTTCAGGCGGAAGCCAAAAGACTCGGCGTTGACGGCCAAGTGAAATTCTTGGGGCAGGTAGACCATGAAAAGATCGCCGAACTCTACCAGCAAGCTCAGGTATTTGTCCTTCCATCCAAGAATGAAGGGATGAGTAATGCCGTGCTTGAAGCCCTTGCCTCAGGACTTCCACTCGTTGTTTCCGGTACTGGTGGGATGCAGGAGATCGTCGAGGAGGGGAAAAACGGTTTCTTTGTCAATTCAGATGACACTCCTAGTTTTTCTGAAAAGCTTTTACTCCTCGCTGAAGACAGCGGACTCCGAGAGGCCTTGGGAAAAGAAAGTCGTCGCCGGGCCGAAGAGCGAAGTTGGAAACGCGTTGCCGATGAGTTCCTGAGAGTCGTACGCGTGTGAAAAAATCCTTTTTCTTTTTTCTGAAAGTAGGAGTTAGCCTCCTTTTGGTATACTGGCTCATTCTCCATGTCGATTGGTCCGTAGTCGTAGACAAACTTCTTTCCCTTTCGCTTCCCCTCGTCTTTCTCTACATTCTTTTCCAGCTTCTTGGGAATCTCATCTCAGCCAAAAAGTGGCAATTTCTCTCCCATTGGCAGGGATTTTCTTTTTCCGTGCGGGATGGCTTTTTCGCCTATCTGACCGGAGCCTTCATCAATAATTTTCTCCCGGGGACGATCGGAGGAGATGCTTATCGGACGCTCTGGTTGGGGAGGAATGGAGAGCGTTGGAAGGCTTTTTCGGTGGTTTTCTTTGATCGCGCGAGCGGACTCCTCGCTCTTTTTGTTTGTGCTATGATCGGTTTTTTCGTTCTTCCACTCTCTCTTTGGCAAAGTTCCCCTTGGCTCATACTCTTGGCCTTCTTCACATTCTTTGTTCTTGTTCTGACGCTCTCTAGTTTTCTTTATACCTACGGCGTTTTTGAGATGCTTATTTTGATCGCTGGCTGGCTTCCCTCTTCTCGTCCTGTCAATTTCATCCGTCGGTTTGAAGTCTTTGCAGACCAAGCAATCTATGCGAGAGCCATCGGCTATGCACTTCTCTTTACTCTCGTTGGGGTGGCTTTCAATAACTACGCGCTTTTTCTAGCGCTTGGCGCGGACATTCATTTTGTCCCTTTTACTGGAGTGATATTTCTGGCCACTCTTGTCTCAAGCATCCCTCTTTCTATCAATAACATCGGCATCAAGGAGTGGGCCTATATCACCTTCTTTGGTCTTGCTGGGGTGAGTCCGGAAATCGCCGTTACGGCCGCGCTCTTGTCACGCTTTCTCCAAATGCTCCTTTCGTTCATTGCTGTCCCATTCTATCTGGGCCAGAGAAAAATCGCACCCAGTGGGGAAATGGATATTGTGAAATAAAAAAAGCCCCATTCACAGGGGCTTTCTCGTTTTTCCCTCTTACGGTTCGAATGTAAAGACTTTCACATAGTGGCCTGGCCGACCATTGATGTCGATTTCATAAGCTGAATCAGTCCGAGCATAGTACTGGTCATAGCGGGCGACAGAGGGATCGGCTACGGTTCGCGGGACAATCATCTTGGTGGTTCGGCTTTCTCTTCCTGAGGAGACGACGATGTAATCAAAGGGCTCTTTGGGATGGAGACTCTCTCGTCCGAAGCCGCGCTTACAGCGTCCGACAAAGAATTTGCACACTCCATCCTTGTCCGTCCAGATGAGGAGATTGGTCGCGTTTGGCTTTGCATTGAGCCACTGTGCCGCTTCATAGCTTCCAGGACCCATGTCCTTGATGTCGATGTAATAGGCCTCTGGAAGGAGGCTTGAGGCGTAGCTCAGGGGGAAAGGAGTGAAAAGCACTGATGGCAGGGAAGCTCCAAGAAGGACGACGAAAAGGGCTCCGGATCGCCAGGGCCTCAGCGACTGAGGAAAAAAACTGCGCTTTTCTAGGAATTCGTAAAGTGCGACAAGGCCAATTCCGGCGAGGACTCCAGCAAAAGGGAAAAGCATGACCTGATAGCGCGTGATCATGGCGACTCCATTGGCGGCTCCACCGATGAAGTAAAGGATAATGAAAATAATAAGAAAGAGAGTGGTTCGACCGGGGAGGGTGTCGAGGGCAGATTTTTTCAGTGAGAGAACGCTTCCGGTGATGAGACCCAACACGACAACTGGAGTCACCCCGAAGAGCAGTGGGTAAAAGTTCGTGAGGAAAATGCCGAGGGCCCCACTCTTTCCGCTGATGGTCTTGGGCGCGGCGAGGAGCTCGACAAAATCATACCAAGCCATGCCGAGAAAGACATTGACGAGAACGACGCTAGCCGAGAGAAGGAAGACTGAGATGATGCCAAGCCCGATGAAACGCCGGGCTTTCACGAGGAGCGCCATCATCCAAGAGAGTGTTCGGGCTTTGTTCCAACGAATGTCGATGAAAATAAAGACGAGCAGGCCGAGGAAGAGAGGGGCTACTTTTTCGAAGGCCTGGCTGTACAGGGTAGAAGTGATGAGCTTGTCGGGCTTGACCCAGACAGCCGGAAAGAGGGCGTAAAAAACCGAGAGCGCGGTAAAGGTGAGAATGCCGAGCTCGGCAAAGGAGCGCTTGATGTAAAAGACGAGATTTTCTTTTTGGAGTGTCGTATCGATAGCCCAGTCGAGGAAAATAACTCCGAGCATGAAGATGAAGACGATATTGGCGACATACTTGGTGAGAAGGGCGAGACCCATGAGAACTCCCGCCAGGACGAGGTAACGATAGAGGCGGCGTTTTCGGTAAACGAGATATGCGAGAAGCGAGAGGGGAGCCAAGAGCCAGAGAAGAGAGTCGGGATTAATGATCTTGCTTATGCCGATGAGAGCCGGCGAAAGAGCAATGAGCGCATAACTGACGAGGGCGATTCTTTTTCCGAGGAGTCTTTCGAGAAGGAAATAGAACAAAGGAAGGAGCAGGGTGATGACGATAAGAAATGGCAAGCGGAAGGCGAGGTAGAAGTTCTGAATGTCTCGCTTAGCGTTATAAACTTCTCCTTCATGGCGGACGGCCCGGTACTCCTTGGGAGTGACAAACCAGAGGCCAGGTCCAGCCGAAAGGGCTACGGTAATGCCGGGCTTATCACTGATCCGGGTACCCTTCCAGTCGCGATCTTCTATGTTGTGCCAGTACTTGGTGATGCGACCTTCCGTCCAGAGGGGTTCGTCGACGGCCGCAAACTCGGTCAAACGAGTGAGCGAGGAGGAAAAGAAAGAAACGGTGAGAGCGAGAACGGAGAGAAGGATCCATGACCCTTGGTGTGCAAACCAATGGCGGCCTTTTTCTTCTTCGGTTGGCGGAATATGGGTGTGGCGATGCCGGAGGATATAGCGAGCGATCGCCAGGCTTCCGGCCAAGAGGACATAGCCCCCGATGAGCATGAAGAAGACATAGTGGAAATTCTTGGATTGCGTCAGGCCGAAAATGATGAAGATTTCGGTCGGAAGAAAAATAACCAGGATTTTCTCGAGGAGCGCTCCCCAAGAGAGTTTTTGGGAGAAGTAAAATGTGGCACCGATGGAGAGGATCCCGAGGAGAGCAAAGGCGAGATAGAAGAGGTCGTTGTTTTCGGTAAAGCGGAGGAAGGAGAGCCACTTCACCTGCTGGCTGACGAAGAGAAAGGCGGTGAATCCGAGTACCAGCGAGAGGAAGGAGAGCACGCGTGATTCGGTCATAATTTGGCTTCAAAGCGCAAAAAGAGTACAATAAAAAAAGCGAGGAAAACCCATTTCCTCATCATAATAAGCCAAAAAGAGCGAAAAAGGAAGTGTCGTTTTGGAATCAAAAAAAGACCCTCTGGTTTCTCTTGGCTCTCATCGTAGGGCTTGGTTTTTTTCTCCGTACCGTCCATTTCGGAGAGTATCTGCACTTTGAGCTTGATCAGGCCCGGGATGCCCGGATCATCGACGATGGCTTGCGGGGTGATTTCTTTGATCTTCCGCTTCTCGGACCGAGAGCCGGCGGGACATACCTCCGTCTCCCACCAGCTTTTTACTATCTTGAGTTTCTCTCCGCGAAAATGTTTGGGCCCCATCCGGTGGGCATGGCTTTCTTCGTGGCGCTTCTTTCGACGGCCTCCATTCCGATCTTTTTCTTCTTTGTCCGCCGTTTTTTTGGACGGAATTTCAGCCTCGGTCTCACGAGCCTTTTTGCTGTCTCAACCTTTCTGGTTCTTTATGGCCGTTTTGCCTGGAACCCCAATCCGCTTCCCTTCTTTCTCCTCCTCGGCTTCTTCTCGCTTCTCAAAGCTGTAGATTCGAGCGAAACTCGGCCGGGGCGATGGCTTCTCCTCTCGGCTTTCATGCTGAGCATTGCGACGGAGCTTCACTTTCTCGCGTTTGTGGCTGTTCCGGCGATTGTTTTCTTCTTTCTTCTCTGGAAACGGCCGCGCTTTTCATGGAGAGCCTGGCTCGGGGTGGTTGGCTTGGTGACCCTTCTCTACATGCCCATGGTCTTGAATGAAAGAGAGACCGGAGGACGCAATACCCAAGAGTTCTTCAAGGCGGTATCCGGGAAGTCCGGGAAAGGTGACCATCCGATAGTAAACAAGCTCATCAAGAATGTCCTGGAGCAGGCCAATGGGTATGTCGTCTTGGTATCAGGGTATGAACGATCGGAACTTCCTACTTTCAAAACCGAGCCAATCTTGAACATCATTTGCGATGAATCCTGCCGGATTGGGATGCGTACGGGGTTATTTTCCCTGGCTCTCTCTGGACTGGGACTCTTTTTCCTCGTGTGGCGCATCAAGACGACTCCCGCGGGTGATCGGAAGGACTTCCTCGTTTTGAATCTCTTGTGGCTTTTCTTTGTCTTTGGGGTACTGACGCCGATCGCCTTCAGTTATTCCCCGCGCTTTTTCCTTCTCGTGGCACCCCTCCCTTTCGTTTTGCTTGGACTGGTGGGGCACGCTCTGTACCATGGTTTCCGAGAATCTCGCTGGGCCGGGTACTTTCTCCTCGCTCTTTGTCTCGGATTGGTGGGATGTAATCTCTTTTTCCTGAATGGACGGTTTTCGGCCCTGGCTAAAGCGGCGACGGAGCCAGTACAGGTGGAGGGGGCTGATCGCATCCTCAAAGACAAGTCGCGGGTGACGCTCGGCCAGCAGAACAGAATCGTCGACTACATGCAAAAACGCTCGGAAGAAGAAGGAGTTCCGGTCTACATGTTCAGTGAGCCAGAACATCGCCGAGCGCTTAAGTATCTCTTGGAGCGCCGAGGCATACAGAACGCAGTATTCGGTTTTGACGGCATCTATCGTGAGGGAGTGTACTTTCTCATCATTCGGACCGATTCGAATCTCGAGAACGGCACCAAGAAGTATCGCCTGAAATACGACGAGATCGATCGAGTCCAGTTTGGAACCCTCACACTCTTTGAGTTTCGGCCCAAGGAAGAATTTATCGGCAGTGAACGCCAAGATTTCTCTCTTGTGAAGCCCCAAAATGACGATAACATCCGAGGCGCACGGTATACCTGGCGCGAATGGTGGACGCGGCAGGGAGCGATGCGTGAAGAAGACGAGACTCTTGATGAAACCCTCCCATAATTCCTCATGTCTATGAATGTGACAAAAAAACAGGCAGTCGTGGCTTTCACCCTTATTCTTCTTCTCGGGGCGATCCTCCGCTTCGCTTTATTGGGAGAAAATTCCTTTGTGGCGGATGAGTTTCTCGACATGAATTCCGCGTATGGTTATCGCCAAACCGGAGAGTGGAAGGCTTGGGATTTTAATTTCGGCCAACTGGCAGAAATGAATGCAAATGTAGCTCGAGACGAACGGGCTTTTGTCTACAAGTGGCAAGTGGCGGCGCTCTTTGGATTCCTCTCGCCTACAGAAGCACATGCCCGGACGATGAGCGTTCTCTGGGGCATCCTTTCGATCGCGGTCGTCTTTTGGTCGACCCTCGTCTTCACGCGGAAAAAGGAAATCGGCCTTTTGGCGGCCTTCCTGACGGCGGTGAGTGTTTCGGCCATCATCTACAGTCGGAGGCTTCGGATGTACGCCATGTTCTTTCCGGTCTATCTTGCTCTCGCGACGACCCTCTTCGCCTTCTATGAACGAGAATATCGCGGTAAAATGGCCTTCCTGCGGAGCCTGTGGCAGAAGTATGGTCTCAATCTCGCGTATCTCCCG
>JBDTWF010000041.1:0-25782 GCA_040006815.1 Candidatus Moraniibacteriota bacterium
GCGCTGAGAAAAACATCAAGTTCACGGGTGAAGTGGATGATGCGGAACTAGAAAAGCTGTATGCTGGGGCCCGGGCGCTTATTCAGCCAAGCGATGAAGATTTTGGCTTGGCTGTCGCGGAAGCATTGCTGTATGGAACACCAGCTATCGCGTACGGTGAAGGCGCTGTGCGAGAAATCATCAAGCCAGGAGTGACCGGAGAATTTTTTCATGCCCAGGTTCCGGAGGTCTTGGCCGATGGAGTCCATCGCTTTATTGAAAAAGAAGGGCAGTATAGAGAGGAAGAGATGAAAGAAACAGCTACCCGTTTTTCTTCCGGGGTTTTTCAGGAGAGTTTTGAAAAAATCGTCGGATCAATCTCGTTTCATTAGACATATGCACATCGTCGGACATGCAAAAAACCGAGTTGCCCTCCATTCTTTTCTTGAAAAAAAAGATCTTCCGCAGAGCTATCTTTTCAGTGGGCCAAGAAGCATCGGAAAAAAACTCGTTGCCTTAGAGTTCGCTCTCGGTCTCGTTGGAAAAAATGAAGGGACCGAGATCTCTCATCCGGACATTCTTGTTATTGGTGCGGAGAAAGAAGAGGGAGAAAAAGGAAAGATGAAACAAAAGAAGATAAGCGTCGAGCAGATCCGGGACGGGATGCTTTTTCTTTCGCGCTTTCCGACCATTGGAGAGCGACGGGTGCTCATCGTGGATGAAGCTGAAGAACTCTCTCTCGGTGCGAGCAATGCTCTCCTGAAGGGTCTTGAGGAGCCCAATACGACAAGCATCCTCATTCTGGTGACGCATCGCCCTGGAGCTCTCCTTCCGACCCTTCTTTCCCGCATGGTACCCTTTACTTTTCATACGGTTGAGAAGAGGGAGCTGGAAGACTTTTTCTCCCATTCGAAAGAAAAGCTCCCTCAATTTTTCTTTTCTCTCGGATTACCGGGACTGATCTTCCGAGCACTTGATCTTCCGGAATCTTTCCGGCAACATCAGGATCTCTTAGGAAAGCTTTTTCGGATCTCGACGCTTCCACTTCGGGAACGCATTCAGTTAGCGGAGGATCTTTCGAGAGATGAAGAAGCCCTCCCTCTCATTCTTGAGGAGTGGTTGACCGGCATGCATTTCCGAGTTCGAGAGACTGGAGATGCCCGCAGTCTTCAGAAACTCCTCCTCCTCTTTGATCGGATCCAGGTCGATACGCGTCATATTTTTGAGCGCCAGGGAAGTGCCCGGCTCTTTCTTGAAAAGATTCTCCTTGCTCTCTGACCAATAAACATGTTCACTTCAAAAACAAAAAGGAGAAATCTCTTTCAGGAGGCCTTTCTCAAGAAAAATAAACCTCCAGTGAACCGGCGCTCGGCCCTTCCTGGGACCGGGAGAGTCGGAAAAGGAACGATTTTTTTGTGGGTGATTTTTCTGTTCACCGCTCTCTACACATTATTTTTTTCACCGTGGTTTCAGATTACCACTGTCGAGATTGTTGGTGAAAGCGTCGTCCCTCGAGAGGTTCTCCTTGATTCTGTTTGGATGGAGCTCTCTGGGAAGCGGGCTTTTGTTCTGCCACGGGAGAACATTCTCTTGGCTCCGACCCAGGGTATCTCAGAGAGTCTCATCCTCCATTTTCCAAAATTCCGAGCCGTTAGTGTTCGAAGGGTCTTCCCTCACACTCTTCTCGTTCAGATTGAGGAGATGCCTTTTCTCGTTCGTTGGTGTAGCGGTGGTCCGTGCTCTGTGGTAGGAAACGATGGAAAACTCTTGACTGCCGAGTCTGCTGAGAGATCGTACTATGATGAAACCCGCCTCACCCTCATCGAGAGGAGTGCTCTTCCGGTCGTGGCTACTGAAGGCGAGCTTCTTTCCGGCGAAATGAAAGTATGGGCGCAACTCTATGAAGAGCTGTCTCAGTGGACAAATCTGACTCTTTTGAAGGAGGCGGAAACCCCGACGCGCTATGCTCATGAGCTCCGGGTGGTAACCGGGGAGGGGTGGGCGGTTTTTTTCGGCACTGAAGAACCAGTGTCTCAATCGATAGAAGCGTTGAATATCGTCCTTTCCCAAGATCTCTCGCCAGAGAGAAGAGAGGAGCTTCTCTCGATCGACCTCCGTGTCGAAGGACGGGCTTTTTTAGGGTTTAAAAATGGAGGGCAAGAAACCGTCGTTTCAGAAGAAGGGGAAAAAGATACATTACCGAAGGAAGATCCTTCTCAGAAGAAAAAGGAGAAAAAGAATTAAAAAAGACCCGCCTTGTGAGGTGGGTCTTTTTGTCTATCCCTATTTTCCAGCAGCAGGAAGGGAGCCTTCTGGTATGTAGTAGATGAAGATGGAGTCTCCGGCACGCGCCAATGGATGCTCTACATCAAAGGCCTGGAGCCATTCATAAGAAGGTTCCCCGGGCTTCTTCGCTTTATGAATGCTCTCTTGGAGGAAACCAACTGAAATGGCATACCATCCGGCCTGCGGGGCTGATTCACCGTGCCAGGAAACATACTTGTTGCCGAGATAGTAGGCTGGGCTCGAACCGCCGAAGTAGTCAACGCGGATCTTGTCGATCGGGCCAGTTTTTGGCGGAGTTTTTTCAGTCAGATTCTGGCATTCTGTCTCCTGGAAGCTCGTCCCCACGCAGAGGTTGTATGATTCCACGAATTTCTGGAGACGCTTCACATCCTGACCCCAATCGTAGTTGGAATCCGTGACATAGCGATAGCCATTCGCATGCCCGCCAGCGATAGGATTGAAGTAGGAGAGATAGCTTGGATAGGCCAGAACCGGTATGGCCATGATGACAAGTGCGGTGCCCCCAAGAAGGATCCGGAGGACCTTCCCGGTAGCTTCTCCCTCGGTTCGCTTGAGAATGTCGAAAACAGTTTTAGCGATAAGAACATACAGAAAGGGAAGGATGGGGAAGAGGTGGCGGAATCCAATATTGAGATTGCCGGTAATGCTGACATAACTGTAGAAGAGGACGAAGAAGACCATGAGCCACTGAGCAATGTGGCTATGAAATGCTACCCGAAGCAGTTTCCAGAAGCTCCCTACATTTTCTCCGACAGAGGTCTTTCCCATGCGATAGAGCGTGTAAACGGTCGTGAGAATGAGGAGCATGAGAAAAGGAAGGGTTGCTTTGAGGAAGAAGACCAACGGGAAGTACCAGGGCGAAGCGTGATTGGAAACACCGCCGAGAAAATAATAGGTGTTCCCTCCGGCGACGCGAGCGAAGACCATGAAGACGCCCAAAAAGTACTCCGAGAGGGGTTTGAGGAAACCGTTATGACTGGTAGCCATGACAAACTCTTTGGCGAATGGGCCGAGGCCACGATCGGGAAATACAGCGCCAGCGATGATGTCGAGCTTCTCGCCCGGCATATTCATAGTGTTGAGATAGTAGAGGATCCAGATGAGGACAAAACAAATGGCTACACCGACGCTGTATTTCCAGATGTAATTCCAGGCAGAAAGAAGGCGTTTCCTCCAGGGGTGCTCTTCGTTTTCGGTTGAAATGGTCAGGCCGTAGAGAACGGCAAACATGCCAAAGATCGGAAAGACGAGAACGGCTGAGAATTTAGCCAACTGGGCAAGTCCAAGGAAAATCCCGAACAAGAGTACATTTTTCCCTGTCGGTTTTTCAAGAAATTTGACGAAGTAGTAGAACGAGAAGAAGAGAAAGGCCGCAATGCCGATATCAGTAGTTACATAATGGCTGTGCCCGATGATGTTGGGATCGAAGTAATAGAGCATGGCCGCAAAGAGTCCGGCCACCGGACCAGCCAACTCCTTGGTCCAGAGGAAAATGAAGAAGCCAAGAAGAAGAGCAATGAGAGTAATGGGAATACGCGACCAGAAGGTGACTCTATTGGCGTCATTACAAACGCCACTGCTTGGGTCGGAACAATTGATGAATTTATCGCCCATGACCCATTGTTCGTTGATGCCGTTTTCCCAAAGGGGATCATTCACAGGGAAGGAAACATTGAGGGCGAGAAGTGGGAGTCCGGCGAGGTCCTTCAAGAGCGGCGGATGCTCGGGATTGAGCCGCATGTCCCCATAACGGACATAACTGTAGGCGGAAGGGATGTGAGCTTTTTCGTCCATGGTCGTCGATTCCTGTTCGGAAACGACCAAGCTGAGGACAAAGAAAACAACCGTCATAAGGAGGAGGATCCGGGGAGCAAAGCGTCTGAGACTTTCCATAAGAAAGGGATGACTTAAGATTTTTAGCGTTTGATGGAATTAGGAAAACGAATAGCGGTGAATTCGCTCTGGGTTCCCGGGGAGAGATCGACTTTCTCAACCAGAGCCAGAGGATAGCGTTTGGAGAGCCGCTCAACGATACCCGTATCGTAGTTCATGAGGATGATCACTGAGTCATTGGTCCGGATCTTGGTATCAGCATCCAAGAAAACGAGATTCTCAACTTTTCCATGCGTCAGAAAGACGATGGGCTGTGCCGTCACGGGGAGGCCGTTATTGATCGTCTGACCGCCGGCATTGGCGTAGACATATTTCATGGTTTCCGGCGGAAGAGCCATGAGGTATTGGCTCATGTTGGTGAAGTTTTTGTTGAAGGCCCCCATCTGTACTGGGCTCATCGCAAAGAAGACGAAGTACTTCGTGAGATTGAAAACGGCGCTAAGAAATAAGGCAAGCATGATGAGGGAGAGGAAAACCGTTTTCAGTCCGGCGGAAGCATTTTTGGCTCGGTCAATGAGACGGATAGCTGGGAGGGTGGCGAGAAGAAAGACGGCTGGTTGGGTACCGATGGAGCGGAGGGCGTGAGGGAGCCCTTCTTCTGTGAGGAATTCGGGCATGAGCATCACAAAAAAGGTTGCCAAGAGCATCCAATTCCGCACCAGCCGTTCGTCACGTTTCCTTTTCCGGATGCGTTCACCGAGGAGATAGACTGTCTGATAGAGGACGAAGAGAAAGCCAACAAGAAAGAGTGTCCCGACAAAAGGATCAAGGATGGGGTAGGGGGGATAATTGTGGCGCCAGTTCTGATCGCCCCAGAAGTTGTATTTGACGAGCGAGAGGCCAAAGGTTTTTCCAAGGAGGGCAACAGGGTGACCTTTGTTGATCTCTGGAGAGAAGATCGAGACAGCCCCGGTACGGGAGGAGAAGTGAGTGGGATGCTTGTAGAAATCATAGAACATGGGGGCCGCCGTGATGAAAGCGCCGAGAATGAAAGCGAGGGTGGGTTTCCAATAAGTTTTCCAAAAATTCTCGTAGGTTAGCATGAGGGCCGGAACGAGCAGAATGAGAATGAGGGGAGCGAGGCGGAAGGCGACATAGGTGTGCAGGCCCAGGCCGAAGATCAGGCCGGAGTAGAGAAAATGCTTCCAGTAGCGACTTTCGAATCCCTTCAGGAAGAAATAAAGGGAAAAGGTCAGTATAAAAGAGACCATGATGGCCCGGAAGCCAATACGAGAGAAGTTGATGGCCCAAAAAGAAGTAGCCATCATGAAAGCGGCGATGAGTCCGGCCGCTCGCCGATGGTAGAGCTCTTTCCCGAGGAGGTACATGCCAAAGACCGTCAGTGTCCCAAAGATGATGGACCAGGCCTTGAGAACCGGGACGGTATTGCCGAAGAAGCGGACCGCGAGGGCCTGGAGAGTGATAAAGAGGCCTTCTCGACCGTAATTATTTTCGTAGAAAAGTTTGTACTCTCCGGATTCATTGGCCTGGAGGCCGTCGATGCCGTTGGTCGCCTCATCCGGATACAATCCACCAGGAATGGACTCTATGTGGTAGGCTCGGACGAAAAAAGCGAGGGCGAGGATGAGGCCCAAGACTAACCATGAAAAAGCGTGGGTCCACTTTCTACCGAGAGCAGGTTGGTGTACTGACATTCCTTTGTGTCTTTGTGTATAATGAAATTATATCATGATTGAACCAAAAGAAAAGACAATGGACGGTACTCCAAAAGCCTCGCCCGATGCTTCTCTGTCAATTTCTTCTTCCGAAAATTCTTCGGAGGCGGCTGCTTCTCCTGCTCATGGGGTGAATGGATCTTCGGTGCATGTGAGGATGCAGCACTCTCATCCAGAAGGAGGGGTTGAAATTTCTCAGAAGCCCCCCGCTGAATCTCAAGCAAAAGAGTCTATAAATCCAAAAAGAATAAGAAAAGAAGCTGAAGAGCTCTATAAAAAACTAGAGCGTCTTTTTCAAAGGTACGCTATTGAAGATTTGATGGTAGAAAACGGCCAGCCTGTTGAGCAGGCCGCCGCCTATCAGATGACTTTCATAAGAGAGAAGTCTGATCCTTTTTTTGGAGAAAAGGATGAAAGGCGAATTTCGGATAAGAAAAAGCATATTCAGGATCTCGGGGAGATGTTTGGCCAGATGAAAGAATTGGAAAAGGTTCTTTCTGAGACGATCAGAACCGGCAATATCCTTCCCAGAGAAAATCCCGTAATAACGGAGACTGAATCAAAAGTTAAGACAGGGGATTTGAAGGAGGAAATCGAGACGGTAAGAGAGGAAATAGGAATCTTGTTTGAGGGTTTACCAAAAAACAAAGACATTCTCGCATTATTTTTCAGGAGTTATGAAAATTGGAGGAAAACAGCTGGGAATAGCATTCGGAAGCTCTCTCTCGGTTCGAAGGAGCAAAGAGAGGCTTTGGATGAGGCGGGAAAAGAATTTCTTCTTGGCCTCTTTGAAACAGAGGAGATGAAAGGCGTAAATGTGGATGAGCAAAAAAGGAAAGAGGTCGCAGAAAAAATCATCCGTTTCAGGGCCATTGAGCTTCGGGCGGTGTCCGATGAATTGAAGGCAAAAGGAAGTCCAGTAGAGGGACCGAAGGAAGCTCGGAAACTCCGGAAATCGAGGGATAAAAATAAGAAAAGATATGCCAAAAAAGGGAGCTAACGGCGAAAACATGAATCCCCGAGAAGAGGCGCGGAGGCGCATCCAGGTGGTGAGTCATGCTGAAAAGCAGGTTTTTCGGGCTGAATTGAAAAAAATTCTGGGCGAAGAAACCTCTCCTTTTGCTGTCAGTACCGCAGCCGAAGCAACACCTCCTCGGAGTGTTCAGGCAAATGGGGGGGCAGAAGTCCCGATTCAAAGAGAGGCTACCCCGCCAGTTTTATCTGAAGCACTCTCATCGGTTCGTGTGGCTTCAGAGAGCGAAAGAGAGGTGGCTGAAAAGGTACCCGAGGCCGTATCGCTTCCAGAAATCGAGGGAGGTGAAAGGGAGATGGTTTTTGTTTTGGGGCGCGCAGTAAAAGATGCGGCCTTGACCAAGAAAATCTATGAAGCGCGCCATGGCAAGGACGGGCTGAACGAGAACATGCGGGCCTTTGCGGAGAAGGATTACAAGGACACCAAGTCTTGGAGTAACATCGCAAAGGTTTTTTCAAATCTCCGTGGGAAACGCGAAGAGAATTCAGAGCTCCTCGAATACAGGGCGTGGATGGAGAACAAGCGCGTGGATGTTCAAAACCTTGAACTGGAAGCCATCAAGCAATTCGGACTTTCTCCGGATGAGCAAAAGGCATTCATGATCGAATATGTCGCCTCAGAGAAATTCGAATGGAACGAAGAACTTGATGATCTCCGCCGAGAGGTACGGCATAAGGAATTGCATCGAGAGCCGCTTCTGGAGAAAATCAATGGACTGTGGGCTGAAGCCAAAAAAGGCGTCGATCAGGCATCATGGAAAGAGAGAATAGGTGTGTATGCGCGCTTGGCTCAAGGGGGGGCCAGAGTCTTGGGAACTGAAGGAATGGAAGCGGCCAAGAAACTCGGAAAGGCTGTCAATGAATTCTCAAGAACCAAGACCGGAAAAGCGATCATGGTGGGAGCTGTTGGAGGAGCTGGGGCTGTGGGACTCGGAATTGCGACCGGGGGCGTTGCGACGGCTATCATGGCGGCAGTGATTGCAAGACGGGGCCTTGCTGGCTTTGGCGTGGCGGCTGTAGCTGAGGCAGGTGGAGACTGGGCGGCCAAGAAGCTTCGCGAGAGAAAGAGTAAAAAAGAGGCGACGAAGGAAGTGGAGGGGAAGAGTATTGAAGAGCTCCAGCGATATCTCAAGGAGCAGGTGATTTTTAAAACAGGGGACGAACTCGAAAAGAGAAAGTTGGGCACGCTCCTCCGAAGTCTCGGGGCTGTCTCGGCCGGCGCGGTCATTGGATCTGGGGCTTTGAGTGAGGTTTTCAAATGGATGAGTTCGACTGGGACAGGGGTGTCCGAAAAAATCGTCGATGATGGTATTGGAGGAAAAACAGTGCCTCTTCAAGATACTCCGAGCAGGGAGTTTGGAAAGCAGATGATTGGAACAGGCGTACCGACGCAGGATATTTCAGCCGGGACAAAAGAAGTGGGACAGGCAATAACGCCCGATGCGAAAGAAGGTTCGTTGCTTCTCAAATCATTTACTCATGAGCATATTGGGAAAGGGGAGTCCCTTTGGAAGTTTGGGGTCGCACTCGGCGAAAAGCAGGGGCTTTCGAATCCAGAGCAGAATGCCCTGGCCAAAAAGATAGCGGATGCGCTCCATGCCAAAATTGCATCTGGAGCACTCAGTCCCAAAGATCTTGAGGCGGCTGGATTTATGAATTCAAAATCAGTACCGATCGATCAGCTCTGGCTGAAGGCAGACATGAAATTTGATCCGAGTAAAATTCTCTCAAATGCAGAACTTGAAAAAATGATCGCCGATGCGAAGGCTGGCGCTCTGTCGACGCATGGAACTTTGGTGATAGATCAGGCGCAAGGGCCGCATCCCACCGGTGAATCAATCAAAAAACCACTGTATCCCACTTCGGAATTGTTGGAGCCTACGGAAACCGGTAAAACCGAAATCGTTACGAAAGCCCTCGGGGGAGAGGAACATGTTGTCGCGATGAGCGATAAAGCGACTGAAGCGGCCACAGCCGAATCGCCCCAGACACTTCCTGTAAAGGAAACTTTGGCACCGAGCGGACTCAGCCCTGAAGAGAGCGGTCAGAAGAATTTTTTCAAGACTCTTGACAACCGCCTCTCGGAACAGGCTCCTTTGAAAATTCCTCCAAGAGAGGGGGGCGTGGCTCAGACAACAATTGAGGTGGCTCCGGTCACTCCTGAAAACATTTCATCGGAGGTGCGGATGATCCGATCGGACGGTCAGCTTGCGAAGTATCTGTACTCTTTGCCTGAGAACGCTCAGAAAAGCGTGAATGTAAAGTTTGACTACATCTCACATCAGCTTCTCGATACGGACATCATGGGAGACCTCGATGGGGATATGAAACCGGGGCAATTCAATCCGAGTGCTGACCCGGCGATCTGGAGGGCTGAAGTGACCACTATCCTGCAACATAAGAACTGGGGGACGACCGATCAAAATCCTCTTAAATCGAGCCAGTTTCGTCGTCTTGAGCAGTTGATTTTGTGGGCGCATCGTCTGTTTCAAGAGGCTGGAGATCCGTATCCGGCTACAGCTACGACAAAGGGGGAGACTCTGCGTTCCTACCTTATCCGTATTTCGGCCTTGGCCGATCATGAAAAAATCGATCTTCGAAACAGTCTCTGGCTTATCTCAAAAGGGGAGAGACTCTAAATATGTTACACTAGAACATATGGAAATAGACTACACAAAACTCAAAAAAGAGCTTGTTGAAGAGCTTTCTTTGAAGGGTCTTTCTGCAGAAAAACAAGAAGAGCTTCTCGGGAAATTACTCGAAACTCTTTTGAAGCGCATCTTTCTTGATACCATGGAGAAGCTCGGTGAGGCGGGCGTGACTGAATATGAGGAATTGGTTCAAAAGGAGGCGAACGAAGAGGAAGTGGCGCGTTTTCTCGAGAAGAAAATTCCCGATTACGATGCTTTCGTCGCTACTATCATCGAGAGCTTCAAGAGTGACATGAAAACCGTCGCCACTTAAACCATCCTTATGCCCGAAGAAGAAGTCGTCCTCTCGCCCGAAACATCGAAACCGGAATCAACGCCAGGTGCTTCTCTCGCGGGGGAGCAAGCTTCTGTGCTGGAGAGTCCGGCTCCGCAAAAAATGGAACAGCCCTCTGAGCGGGTTGCAGAAAAATACGCGCAGATCCTTTCTCAGGTGGCAACAACACCCACCCCGGTCGCCGTCGATGTCGAGACGGATGCCACGAGCCTTTCTGGTGAACAAGATGCGACAGCGACGGTTGTCAGGCTTGTTACTTTGGCTGAGACCAAAGGCGTCGCACACGCCGTGCATGTCGCACAAAAGCTTCACGATCTCTACATTCTCGATGTCATGCACGACAAATTGGCCGATGAACTCTATGAAGCCCTCAAAGCCAAGGGATTGATCGAGGCGGAATAGGGAGGCTATTCGCAAAGAAAAAAAGAGACAAAAATAAAGTGGTATGTCGGAAGTCAGCCTGAATTTTCTCTTGCTCCAACTCTCTTTCCTTTTGGGAATAGTGGTTCTTGTGAGCGGCGTCTATCTCCTCATCCGGAGTCTTCTCCGGGTGCGTTTTCAGGTGAATCAGTCGCTCAATCTCAGTCTCGAAGTCATTCAGGTGAGCAAGAAAAAACCACTGGATGAAAACGCGAAGACAACCGGCGAGGAGTGGCGATCCGAGATCCTGGCCATGGAACAGCTCCTCTCGTCCCTTTCGGTCTTGAAGCGAAAACTTTCGTGGTGGCAGAGGCTTTTCTATGAGGTGCCACACATCATTTTTGAAATTGCCAATCCATCATCGAGCGAAGAAATATTCTTTTATCTGGCTGTCCCCAAGCGTTTTCGAGAAAGCGTGGAAAAACAGGTGCATAGTTTTTTTCCGCACGCAGTGATCGAAAAAGTTCCTGATTACACAATCTTCACGCCACAAAGCAAGACGGCGGTTGCGATTCTCCAGCTCTCGAAGGGTGAGGCACTCCCTCTCAAAACATATAAAGCCCTGGGCGTCGATCCTCTGAACGAGATATCCAATTCCCTCAGCCGGCTAGAGACGCTCGCAGAAGGAGCTGCTATTCAGATCATGCTCGCACCCGCCCCCAAGCATTTCCGCAAGACGGGGAAGCATATCGCTCAAAAGATGCAGGAAGGAAAGCGCCTCGCCGATGCTCATCCGGATACGCTTGCCCGGTCGATCGGGAAAGGCATCGGACAAGGAATCGGACAGGTTGTTTTCAGTCAGAGTAAGGAGGAGCAGAAAATAGAGGAAGAGAAGCCGGTCAATTTGACTCCGGAAGAGCAAGAATTGGTAAAATCCATCGATAGCAAAGCGAGCAAGTCGGCTTTTCATGTGAATATCCGTCTCTTGGCTTCCGCCAAGACCGATGAGCGCGCCGGAGAGATCTTGGCTCAGATGGAGAATGCTTTCAGTCAGTTTGATAATCCAGAAGTGAACAGTTTTCGGGTCAAGCGCCGCATGAAGAATGAGCGGGCCGCCTACGATTATATTTTCCGGAATTTTGATGAGGAGAGCGCCATGACGCTTTCCGTTGAGGAGATCGCGAGCTTCTTCCATTTCCCGATCTCGACCACGGAAACTCCTAAGATCAAGTGGCTCAAGGCTGGAGCCGCACCACCCCCCGTCAATATTCCCGCGGAGGGCATGCTTCTTGGATTTAACGATTACCGGGGAGTGAAGACGGCTATCCGCATCACGGACAATGACCGGCGGCGCCACATGTATACGGTTGGCCAGACCGGCGTCGGTAAGTCCAACTTCCTTCAAGAAATGGCGAAGAAGGACGCTCAATCCGGGAAAGGTTTCTGTTTTATTGATCCACACGGTGATGCCATTGAGGATATTCTCACGGCCATCCCGAAAGAGCGAGCTGAAGATGTCATTATTTTCGATCCCGCGGATGTGATGCGTCCCATGGGACTGAACATGTTAGAATTTGATCCGGCTCACCCGGAACAAAAGACCTTCGTCATCAACGAGATGATCGGGATTTTTGATCAGCTCTATGATCTCAAGGCGACGGGGGGACCGATGTTTGAGCAGTACATGCGAAACGCCATGCTTCTCATCATGGAAGACCCTGAGAGCGGTTCTACTCTTATGGAGATCTCCAAGGTGCTGGCAGACGAAGACTTTCGTCGATACAAACTTTCAAAGTGCGCGAATCCCGTTGTCAGGGATTTCTGGCTCAAGGAGGCAGAAAAGGCTGGGGGCGAAGCGGCTTTGGCCAACATGGTCCCCTACATTACCTCCAAGCTCACGGCTTTCGTGGCCAATGACATGATGCGTCCCATTATTGGTCAGCAGAAAAGTTCGATCAATTTTCGCGAGGTTATGGATCAAGGGAAGATCATCCTTATCAATCTCTCCAAGGGAAAGATTGGGGAGATCAATGCGCGTCTCCTCGGCATGGTCGTGGTGGGAAAGATCCTCATGGCGGCCCTTTCGCGAGTGGATACGCCGGAAGCTGAACGGAAGGACTTCTATCTCTACCTGGATGAGTTTCAAAATGTCACGACCACTTCTATTGCTCAGATCCTCTCGGAGGCCCGGAAATACAAGCTGGTTCTTATCCTGGCGCATCAGTTTATTGGGCAACTCAAGGAAGAGATCTCTAAGGCGGTCTTCGGAAATGTCGGCTCCCTCGTCGCATTTCGAGTGGGGCCGGAGGATGCCGAATTCCTGGAGAAACAATTCGCTCCGGTTTTCTCCGCTCAGGATCTTGTGAATGTCGACAATTATCAGTGTTTTGCCCGTCTCCTCATGAACAATGAGCTGACCAAGCCGTTCAATTTGAGAACCTATCCACCGACCTCGGGGAATCAGGAGGTGGGGAATGCTATGAAAGAACTCTCACGCCTCCGGTATGGCCGGGATGCTCGCATCGTCAACCGCGAGATCCTTGATCGCATGCGCCTTGCGGAATGAGAATCACTTGGAAGAAAAGACTAGGGGAGGATAAAACGAAGGATTTCATGAGCGCTCCCACCAATGAGGAGCGTTTTTTGATCGGGACTGACAGCGAGATTCAGTGCGTCTTTCAAGTCATGAGAGAAGTATTGCTTGGCGAGCGCCCCCTCTTTCTTCCACTGAATGACCCGCTCGTTTTTTGGATCGAGAACATAGACCTCATTGCTCTCGGGGAGAAGAGTCATGTCTATGGGAAAAAATTCATTTTTCGGCTTCTCAAATTCGCTTACCGCTGTTTTTCCTTTGGTGAAGCTCCGAACGGTATTATTGGAAGCCAGAGTGACCACATCTTCAACTGCGAAGCGGGTGTTGAGAGAGAGTGAGACGCTTTCTTTCAGCCATGAAATTGGTGTTCCGAATCCGCCCTCCGCACGAGGAAAGCGGTAGATTTTTCCGGCGCTCTCATCCAGGATATAGAGATAGGTGAGATAGGTCGCAAGGGCATTAACCTTTACTCCCTCAGGAAGGGGAAGGATGTTGCTTGCGAATTTTTTGTTGCTTGGCGTATAGGTGAGGACTGAGCCGCTCTCTGTTTGGAGAAAAATGGCGCTGAGATCATCCATGGTAGCCGCTCTTTGGAGAGTGTCATTCGATGTAGTCCGGTCGTTGGTGTTGAGATTAATGATGGATCTTGATGTTACGGCGAAAGGAGTCTCTCGCAAGAAGAAAGTGGCGATAAGGGTCTCGTTCTCGGGAAGGGTGATGAGGCTTTCTTTGCCGCCAAGCTCGACAGCTCCTTTCTCGTCCTGGGGTGGCCAAGGAGCGGTCATTTCTTGAGAGGCCGAGGGATTTTCTCTGGGAGCGGGCACGGTTTCATTTTTCGGCCAGAAGAACCAAGCGAGAGAGCTCACTACGATGATGAGGAACAAAGAGAGGGTAACCTTCATTTTCTCTGGAGAGACGAACATTCGTCCCAACCAGGCTGAAATGTGTGAGCCACCCTGAAGAAGCGCTTCGGTTCCTTGGATAGTGGCGACCTTGAGTTTTTTAAGGAAAGGTCCAAACCAAGCCATGTCAGGCCAGAGCCGCGGAGAGAGAGGAAGTCTCGAGGATGGTTCCGTCTCGACCGAGCTCTCTTCCTGCATTTTTTTCTGGAAAATCCCCACCTTTTTTAGTTGATCTAATCGCCGAGCCAAGAAATCGGGGAGCTCGGGGGCGTTTTCTCCGCTTGGGAGAGACGAGGCCCTCTCACCGTTTTCTTGTGGAAACGAGGGAGACACGGGGAGAGGGGATTCCATGGGGCGATCTGCCGCTTTCTCAGATTGTTTGGCGCGTCTCTTTTCCGCCGCCTTTTGCCAGGCCATCTTGGCGCGTCGCGTCAGCGAGCGGCTTTTCCTCCCGAGCGAGCGGGCACCACTCCCAAGACGTTCTCCGAGGACCATACTTCCCAAAGCGAGATCCTTCTTCCATTTACGCTGAGTCCGAGAGAATTTTTGCAAGAAGTGATGCCAAGCGGTTCCCAGGGTATGTCGCATGATCGCGAGACGCTGTCTCCATGGCTCCTCAGTCTGGTTTTCCATGGCCTCACCCTGCACATAGATGTGTCCCGTCTTGGTATCAATGAATTCACTCTCCTTTTCAGGCGAATCGCTGGCTGATTTTTCGAGTATGAGAGCGCGCTCTCTCGCTTTCTCTTTCTCCTCGCGAAAGAGCTCTTCGCTAAAGACATTACTCAGTTCTTTGGGAGCCTTCTCTTCGGCAGGTTTTGCGCTCGGGGTCTTTATTTCCGGGGCTTCCTCACAGGTGATAAGCACGGTTGCGGCACTATCGAGCTCATTCACGAGAGCCGTCCGAAGGAAGCGTTCGAGAGCTTCAGGCGAAAAGCGTGTCGCATTCTTTTCAATGTCAGCGGGGGTAAAGAGCGTCCAAACAGAAGGAGAAAGCAAAAAAACACGGTCACCAGAAAAAAGGTCGCCACTCGCCACCTCTACGAATGTTTTCAGGGGGTGGGGCTCGCTTTCATCGTCAGTCAGGCCATTACTAATGTTGCGGAGCATACCTCCGCGAAAAAGCGAAATCGTTCCTTCTCCCGTAACGGAAAAATGGAGCGTATTCCCGACCAAAATAGCGAGAGCACCGTTCAGGCGTCCGAGCCAGCTTACATTCCCATGCTTCACGAGCTCGGAAAGAGCGACATTGACCTTGTGGAGGGCTGCCTCAAAACTCTCTATCGGTCCGCGGCGGATATTGGCAAAGTATTCTTTCTTGGCCACGGACGCTAGGAAATTCACAATGTAGGCCGCGTCTTCATCATGGATCTCCACTTCGAAAAAACCGACAAAAGTTCCGAGGCGATCGGCCGCCACATTATCTCCGGAGTAGCGGAAAACAATGACATACGGCTCATGAGTGTGGCTCGCGACCAAAATGTCAGCAATGTTTTTCTTCAAAAAAGAAGGAATTTTCTTTTTTTCGAAGGACTCTCTTTTTGCGTGCATATTCTCATTCAGTATACCACAAAAGACAGGGCTCTGCTCCCTTTTTATGCCTTCGTAGAGCCTTCTTTTCCGTGAATGGCCACTTTGACTTTTTCGGGACCGCTTTCTATACTGACTCTAGTGTCCGACTTCTCTTAATCCATAAATGCCCGTCCTCCTATGTCGGTTGTCCTCTTTGAAGCTCTTTTCGGTTCGCGTACTCGAGCTCGTCTCATCCGTTTTTTTGCCATGAATCCAGAGGCGGAATTTTCAATTGCTGATATTGCCAACACGACGCTTCTCCCGCGTGGAGACATCCAGCGGGAAACAAAGCGTCTTGCTAAGATAAAATTCGTCACGGAAAAGACGAAGAAGGGTCGTTGCTATTACACAGCCAATGCCAATTTTCCTTTCGCGATCGAGCTCAAAAGCCTCGTCTCAAAGTTGAATGTGAATGCCCAGTCCCATGTCTTCAAGAAGATCAAGACAATCGGCGAGGTGAAACTGATCCTCATCAGCGGGCTTTTTCTGAATTATCCGAAGGCCAAGGTGGACATGATTCTTGTGGTGAACAACATCAATCGAACCAAACTGAAGCACGCCATCAGCCACCTCGAAGCCGAAGTTGGTAAGGAGATCCGTTTTGTCCTGATGAACAGCGAAGAGCTTCACTACCGCTTGAACATGCTCGATCGCTTCTTCATCGAGTTTCTGGAGGGTCCGTACGAAGAAGTGGTGAATCGGGTGGTTGAGTTGAAGCGCTTTATCGCCGGTATCAAAAAGTAATCATTCCAGATCCACTATGGATCCAAGCCCTGTCTCTCTCGTTATTCTCGTTGTGGCCGGAGGAGCGCTTCTCTGGCTCGTTTTTTCTCTGCGGAGCAGGTTTGAGCGCCTCGAAAGCGGCAAGCAGGGACTCGAAGACCGAACCGCTGAGGCTCTTCGAAGCGTTTCTTCAGATCTCCTTCGGGAGCTTCATAACATGCGCCAGACTCTTGATTCGCGCCTCAACGACAATACCAATCGCCTCGATAAAAGGCTCGACAACGCGGCGCGCTCCTTTACCGAGGTCCGCGAAGCATTGGTCGAGGTAAAGAAATCAAGTCAGGAAATCTTCGAGGTAAGTAAGGAAGTTGCTTCGCTTCAAGAGATCCTGACGGCCCCCAAGCTTCGCGGCGGAATGGGGGAGATGATGCTCAAAGAACTTCTCTCTCAAATGATGCCGCGCAATTATAAGATGCAGCATTCCTTCAAGAATGGAGAGACGGTGGACGCCCTCCTCCTCCTTCAGGGCGGCAACATTAGCGTTGACTCCAAATTCCCCCTGGAAAACTTCAAGCGCATCATGGCCGCCCAAACGGATGCCGAGAGGAAGCTGGCTCGGCGCCAGTTTTTTTCGGATGTGAAGAAGCATGTGGATGCTATTTCTTCCAAATACATTCTTCCGGACGAGGGAACCCTTGATTGGGCCTTCATGTATATCCCGGCTGAAAATGTCTATTACGAGACCATTATCAAGGATGATGAAGATACGGTCGATCTCCTCCGGTATTTCACTCAGAAACACGTCATTCCTGTTTCGCCCAATTCGTTCTACGCTTATCTTACGACCATATCTTACGGCCTTCAGGGCATGGAGATCCAAAAAACGGCCAAGGAGATGTTTGCGCGCCTGGCCAAACTGAATAAGGAATATGAAAAGTTTGAGGAAGAGTTCAAGGTCCTCGGCGGGCATTTGTCGAGCGCCTCAAAACGATACGATGAGGCTGAAAAACGACTCATGAAAGTCGGGAATCAGCTTGAGCTGACTCAGATAGCGAGTGAGGAGAGCGAAGCTCTGGAGCTCCTGGAACCGCCCAAAAACTAAGGCTTATGGAAGAAGAACGCCTCATTCATGCCATCACTGCCATTGCTCCTCGTTTCGTACAAAAGTTTTGGCTCATTTCGGGACTTCTTTTAACGGTCCATGTGCTTTTGGCCGTCGCCATCGCTATCTTTTTTCCCCCGAGCCCTGACTCGGTGGTCTTGCGATACAATGTCTACTTCGGCGTTGATATTTTGGCCGCTTGGTGGCAGGTCTATCTTCTCCCGCTCCTCTCGCTTTCTTTCGTCACGGCCAATACTCTTCTCGCTTATCGGCTCCTCAAGAAGGAGGAAAAGCTTCTTTCCATGCTTCTTCTCTTGGGTTCTGGAGTGGTGACCTTCGCTCTCGCAGTGGCTGTATCCGCGATTGTCTTTATCAATTATTAGAGGGGTATGAAAAGCCTACTCGAGACTGACCTCGGCCTTTTTGCCACGGTTGCGTTTGGCGTGGGGTTTGGGGTGAGCCTTCTCCTTTTGAAAGGACTGCTTGCTTTGCCGTACTTTCAAAGAAAAATCTCCCGTCAGGAAAAAGGGCGGTCTTCTCGGAATACCCTTTCGTTTCGTTTGGGTGGGGCCGCTCTCATCCTCGGATTTCTTCTCGTTATTTTCTTCGATCATCGGATCATCCTTTCATCCGGGCTTTGGGGGCTTGTCCTGGGGAGCGCGTCGATTCTCCTCTTCGGGCTTATGGATGACCATCGGCCACTTCCTTGGTGGGTCCAGCTCGTCTTTCAGGTTGCTCTCGGCGCCCTGCTTGTTTCCTTCGGTCTTCGGATCGAGCTCATGCAGGGGCTTTTTGGAGGGAGCTTTGATCTTCGGTCAGCATGGATTCCGGGACTTCCCATCGTCGCTCTTTTCCCGTGGCTCATTCTTATTATGAATGCGGTCAATTGGCTTGACGGCCTTGACGGTCTTCTCGGAAGCGTTACCTTTATCGGATTCCTCACTCTTTTTGCGGTGAGCCTCTTTCCTGAGGTTCATCAGCCAGCCCTTTCTCTTCTCTCGCTTACCTTGGCCGGAGGCAGTTTTGCCTTCCTTCTTTTTAATTGGCATCCGGCGCGCCTCATTGCCGGGACGAGTGGAGCCTATTTTCTCGGTTTTGCCTTGGCCACGCTCTCAGTGGTGGCTGGAGCCAAAGTAGCAACGGCGCTTCTCGTTCTCTCTCTTCCTATACTGGATGCCCTCTGGGTTCTCTATGAGCGCTTTCGATCCGGAGTCTCGCTCTTTCTTCCGGACAATCGTCATCTTCACTATCGCCTTCTCGAACTCGGCTGGACGGTCCCTCAGGTTTCGCTTGCCTATACGGCAGTGACCCTCTGTATGGCTATCCTCGCTCTCCATACCCAGGCTTTCGGGAAGGTGGTGGTATTTTCCTTAGCGGCCCTCACGATTCTCATTTTTTGTGTCAGCGTCAGTTTTCTTGTGCATAAAAAACAGGTTGAGCAATCATGAAAATTTTCTTTCAGAAAAACATTGGGATTTTCCTCATTCTGCTTGGAGGTCTTCTTCTCGCTTTTGTGGCATTCCGATCTCAGCCAGGGGAGCTCCTTCGATCGGGAAATGAGATTTCTATCGGTGGAAAAACCTGGAAAGTCGAGTACGCCCGAACTGCTGAAGAACGGGAATTGGGTCTCGGGTATCGAGAGAGGCTATGTGGGCAGTGTGGGATGCTCTTCGTCTTTCCAATGGCGGGGGAGTACGGTTTTTGGATGAAGGGAATGAGATTTCCTCTGGATATTCTTTTTATCGAGGACGGACGCGTTCTCTCCATCGAGCGGCGGGTTACTCCGGAGAGTGAACAGATTTTGATGCCGCCAGGGCCAGTCACCCTTGTCTTGGAGGTGAATGCAGGGGAGACGGAGGGCATTTCTCTTGGGATGCCGGTCAGCGGACTGCCACGCTCAGGGCGTTAGAGGGAAAGTAGGTACATAAAAACCCCGGAGTTCCGGGGTTTTTAGGGCAATTGCATCAAAGGTACAGGAAAAGATTTCAGATTACGATCGGTACAGGGCTACGCGCTGTGAGTACTTCTTGAGATTCTGGAGTTGCTTGGGTGTCAGGGTCTTGGACTGATCAATTGCTTGACGCACGAGATCCTTTGAGAATTCCACTGATGTTCCGACATGCACGCTTCCCTTGTATCCGGCATGCTTGCGGAGATAATCTTCGATGTAGACCTTGTGTTCTCCGGAGAGACCAGAGTCGGGGCTCTTCTCGAGATAATTCATGAGGGCTCGGCGGGCGAGATGGGTTGTGCCATCGCCACGCGTCGCTGTTTCGACGAAAGAGGTGGCGGTTTCTTTGCTTAGATCAGCTGGAACCGTCATAGTCTTCGTCGAACCAGTGCTTCCCACTGTCCCGGCTTTGTTGGTCACACCTTTGTCCGCCGTGACACTGCTTCCGTCATCGGTAGCGACATCAGCCAGCGTCTCGTCACCGAGAGATTCATTGGAACGCTGTGAGTATGAGTAGATACCGAGGGCAATAGCCGCGACAATGAAGATGCTCACGATGATTCTGAGATTCTCCTGAAGCCAGGTCTTCGCCTGATCGCTCATACGCTCGTCTTGATTCATTGGTTCTTCCATAAGAGATTCACCTCTCTTCCTAGCTTTTATACATATTAGACTGTAAATGTACCGCTTGCGTTGAAGCTCGATTGAAACCGCACCTTTTTCTATCCTTTCGGCTCAAAAATGTGCGATGTATCGACCCCCCTTCCCCTTTATAGTACGGATGCCCAAGAGGGGTGTCAACTGGACAAAAAAGTCGATTTTCAGCTTAATAATGGGGAAATTTCGCTACTTATTGGGAAATTTTCTCCCAGAAAAAAAGAATTTCTCCACTCCATATCGAATCTTTTTTTATTTTCTTTTTGGAAGAAAGATTTTTGAGTGATGCGTAGTGTAAGTATTTATTTTTTGTTGTTTTTTTCTTACAAAAATATTTTTTCCAAGAATATTTTTCTCATAAATCCAAATTTACTCTTGACAAGATTTTATTACTCTATGCATTTACAAAAAAAAGAGTATAATAAAAGTGTGTGAAGAAACTTTCACACAGAAACGAAACAGAACAAGCTAACGATGCTTGCGCTGATAAATAAAAAATCTCGTGGCCGTAAACATACGGAAACGAAAACTAAAACTGAAAGGAGGTGAGTGTTATGGCCGCTAAGAAAAAAAGCAGCAAGAAGAAAGGCACCAAGAAGAAGGTGACCAAGAAGAAAGCAACCAAGAAGCGCCGAGCCTAGTTCTCCGCTTTAGGTACACTGCAAAATCTCCGCGAAACGCGGAGATTTTGTTTTTTGGGCTTGCCTTATGGTATGGAAAAATGACCCGTGGCGAGGCGTGCTCGACCAGAAAGATCGGGGAAAACAGTATGGGCGTGCCGAATGGCTTTGGAGAGCATTTTTTCCTGTTCAGGGCTTATTTCAAGGAAAAAAGAGACTTCCCTTGGCCGCTTGAGGAGAGAGATCTGAGTGAAGAGCTTGCGATAGTGGTCGAGCCCATCTTTCCCTGAGAGAAGGGCAGAGACTGGTTCGAAATTCCTCACATCCGGAGGAGTGGATGCGTAGAGCTTTTCGGAGAGATAGGGGAGATTCGCCAGGAGAAAAAGTGTATCGAAATCAGTAAGCTTTTCTATGAGAGGCTTGAGAAGATCACCTTTGGCGAAAAAAACATTCTTCAAACCGTGCCGCTCTGAATTTTTTCGAGCAACTTTCAGGGCTCGTTCAGAAATATCACTTGCGAAAAAGGAGAGGGGCTGAGGTTGTTGAACCAATTCTTCCGCGATACTGACGATGATCGCTCCGCTTCCCGTTCCGACATCAATGATAGCTATTTTTTGTTTTTTCTTTGAAACAAGAACTTTTTTTATTTCTTCGATCGCTTTTTCGACCAGATGTTCGGTTTCAGGCCGGGGAATGAGCGTGAAGCGATTGACGGAGAATGTTTTTCCAAAAAACTCCTTCTCACCGAGAATGTACGCCAGAGGTTCGTGTATTTTCCGACGCGCGATGAGCGCGCCGAGCCTTTTGTCTTGGCGGTCTGAAAGTTTTTTTTCCGGGTGGGCCAAGACAAAAGAGCGCTCTTTCCCAAGGACAAAGGCCAAAAGAAGCTCGGTATCAAGCCTCTCTCTGCCTCTTGTCTTCAAATAATCCCCCACGATGGCCATAGACGAGGGATGGGTTAGGCGCCTTTTTGTTCGGCGGCAACGAGTTTGAGGCGCATATCCTCCGTTTCGAGCGCATTGATGATGGGGGCGAGATTCCCCGTGAGGAAGCTGGGGATATTGCTCCAGGACTCCTTGATGCGGTGATCCGTGATGCGATCCTGGGGATAGTTATAGGTGCGGATCTTTTCGCTCCGATCACCCGTTCCAATCTGGTTTTTACGGGCATCCCCGAGCTCTTTGAGGCGCTTCTCTTCTTCGAGTTCCCAGAGGCGCGAACGCAAGACCTTCATGGCCTTGTCGCGGTTTTTGATCTGAGATTTCTCGTCCTGACAGCTCACCACGGTATTGGTGGGGAGGTGAGTGATACGGACTGCGCTGTAGGTTGTGTTGACCGATTGTCCTCCGGGGCCGGATGAGCAGAAGGTATCAATGCGGAGGTCCTCGGTGCGGATCTTGATCTCAACTTCTTCGACCTGAGGGAGGACAGCTACGGTGATGGTAGAAGTATGGATCCGACCCATTTTCTCGGTATCGGGCACTCTCTGAACTCGATGGACGCCGGATTCATACTTCATTTTCTGGTAGACGGAAGTCGCGCTTCGCCCACGGCTTATTTCAAAAATAATTTCCTTGTAGCCACCGACTTCGGTCTGATTGGAATGGGCGACTTCCAAGCGCCAGCCCTCTTTCTCGGCGTAACGCGTGTACATCCGGAAAAGTTCGGCCGCAAAGAGGCTCGCTTCGTCGCCACCGGCCCCAGCCCTGATTTCTATGATAATGTCTTTGGTATCGTACTTGTCCCGAGGAAGAAGGAGGCGCTTCAGTTCAGCTTCGAGAGTCGTCTTTTCCTTCTCGAGAGCCATATTTTCCTCGATGGCCATGGTTTTGAGCTCATCCTCTGTCTCGCTCTGGGTGAGTTCGGCGTTCCCCCGCATGGAATTTTCGATACTTCGGAGGCGGGCGATTTTCTGTATGATAATGTCGAGCTCGGCCTTGCGCTGACCCAGCTCCCGGAGGCGCTTTGGATCCGAGAGAGTAGCCGAAGACGACAGTTCGTTCTGAACCGCCTGATACTCCGCTTCAATTTTTCCAATGAGATCTTGCATAGAACGATTTTAGGCTACGGCTTTTTCGAAGAAAAAACAATCTGCCCCGGGGCAGATTGTTGTGTAGAGCACATTAAATTGGCTAAGCCTTGGCAGGAGCCTTTTTCTCTTCCGCCTTTTCCTTTTCGACTTTGGCTATTTTCTTGGCCTTGGTGGCAACATGCGTAGCCTTGGCTTTTTCGGCTCGTTCGGCAAGCTTCTTGAAGCGATCCACACGGCCTCCGGTATCGACGAACTTCTTCTTGCCGGTGTAGAACGGATGGCACTGGGAACAGATTTCGGTATGAAGCTTCTCGACAGTTGAGCCCGTCTTGAAAGACGCACCGCAGGCGCAGGTGACTACAGCTTCTCGAAAATAGGTTGGGTGAATTCCTTTTTGCATACTCGAAGTTTCTCTAAATATGTATAACCGACTATAGCATGCGGGAGCTTCGTTGACAAGAGTCGGGGCCCGGCCTATACTGGCTCCGTTGTCTCAGGCGCCGGTTTTGGTCGTCGCCGAGCGATCATTCATATTCTTTCTACAGCCCCTTCCTCCCTTTTTTAGGGCCAGGGCTTATCAGGGGAAGAATAGAAGTTTACCCGCTGTGGCGGGACTAATTTATAAGGATAAACCAGTATGAGTGAGACCGTAGCAGGAGCGACGGCTGTCGTCGCTGATGCCGTAGCGCTTCCGGAAGACGGGCGCGTGGAGTATTTTCGTGAGTTTGATTTTGGGAAGCTCGACACTTCGCTCGAGGCACTCCTCAAAGCGGGTGTCCACTTCGGACACCTGAAGTCGCGGCGCCATCCCAAGATGGAGCAGTTTATTTTCACAACCCGGAAGAACATCTCCATCGTGAACCTTGAGAAAACCGTGGAACAGCTGACCGATGCCATTCATTTTCTCGAAGGCGTGCGGAAGAACGGCAAGCGTATCCTGTTCGTCGGCATCAAGAAGCAAACGCATGATGCCGTACGCTCCCTCGCTGAGCGACTCGGAGAGGCTTTCGTCGTCGATCGCTGGCTCGGCGGAACGCTCACCAACTTCTCGGCCATCCGCGGCCGGGCCAAGTATCTCATCGATACCCGGGCCAAATTCGCGGCCGGTGAATTCAAGAAATACACCAAGCTCGAACAGCAGAAGATCGGCGAAGAGCTTGAAAAACTGGAGCGCAAGGTAGGCGGGCTCAAGCTCATGCCAGAACTTCCGGGCGCCATCGTCATTGCTGATGCCAAGGAGGCCGGTCTCGTCATCCGGGAGGCCCAGAAAATGGGAGTTCCGATGGTGGCTATCGTCGATACCAATGCCGATCCTTCCGTCATCGACTATCCCATCCCGGGAAACGATGACGCGCTGTCTTCTCTTCGGACCATTCTCGGGGCCATTGGGAAAGCCATTGTCGACGTCAAGCCCCCGGTGAAAGCCCCTGAAGCAGCGAAAACAGGGAAATAATTTTCCAATTTGATGTTTTGTCCGTAAAATGGAAAGGAAGAGAAAGTACCAACTATGAGCACGATGGAACAAGTGAAATTTCTCCGAGAGAAAACCGGCGCGGGAATCGTCGAAGTGAAAAAGGCGCTCGATGAGGCGAATGGCGACGAAGCCAAAGCCATCGATCTCCTGAAGCAGCGCGGCGCCGCCAAGGCCCTCAAGAAAACTGAGCGTGAGGCCAAGGAAGGACTCGTGGTCTCCTATGTTCACTCGAATAAGAAGGTGGGGACACTCCTCACGCTCCTCTGCGAGACCGATTTCGTGGCGCGGACCGATGAATTCCAGGAGCTCGGTCGCGACATCGCTATGCACATCGCGGCGCTTGCTCCGCTGTACATCCGACCCGAAGATGTTCCGGCCGACCTCGTCAATCACGAGCGGCTCATTTGGGAAGAGCAGATTAAGAGCGAGGGAAAGCCTCAGGAAGTGGTAGAGAAGATTCTCGCCGGAAAAGAAAAGAAATTCCGCGAAGAAATGTCTCTCTTGTCACAGCCCTTTGTGAAAAATCCAGATCAGACCGTGAGCGATTTATTGACCGAGAGCATTCATAAGATCGGAGAGAATATCCAAATCGGTTCGTTTGTCCGTTACGAGATTTAGGCTTCAGATTGACATTATCTTCTCGCTGGCATGTGGTATCTCATTGTCCCACCCCTCGTTTTCCTTGGAAGCCTCTGGCTCCTTCTTCTCTTTTTGTCCCGCCGTACCGCCGATCCGACTCTCCAGGAGAAACTGGAAAACGAGTTGAATCCACCGACACGCCGCATCCTCTTCATCAAGGAAGAGACGGGTCTTCGCATTTTGGAGAAAGTGACCCAGCGCTTCAAGGTCATGTCCCTCAAGATGCATAACTCCTTCAATTCTCTTTCGCAGAGCATCAAGGAACGGAGGGCTGTCTTTACCAAGCGGGCCGAGGAGAAGCGAGCCATGGTGCCCGATGAAGCTGGAGACCTGACGCCTCCTGGGATGAAGCAATCTCCCTGGAAGCGCTTCGGACGCGGAAATGCCGCTTCCATACGGGTCTCGGGAGGGGATGAGCCACTCGATGGCGAGGGAGCTTCTCCGGCGAAACCATCCATGGAAAATGAGGAGCGTTCTTTCGAACCGGCAAAAAGCTTTGGAGATTCTATTGCGCGCGGGACGGGGATGCTTCTCCGCCGGCGCAGGGAAAACAATGGGAAACCCAAGCGGCTTGTCAGCGAAGAGGACCTCATCGCTAAGATCGCCAAGAACCCCAAAGATGCGATTGCGTACGAGGAACTCGGTGATTACTACATGGAGACGGATACCCTGGAGGATGCCAAGGCCTGCTATCGCCAGGTGATCAAGCTTTCTCCTTTGAATCGCGAGGTGAAAGATAAAGTGAGAAAGCTCGAACGGCTCTTGACTCAGCGCGGGAGATAGGGGAGATTGATAGTGGCCGCTTTCTCGGGTAAGATGGAAAAGCTTTAGCTGTCTCTCGACGACTGGCCACCCTAGCTCAGTTGGTAGAGCAACGGTTTTGTAAACCGTGGGTCGTCGGTTCGACTCCGACGGGTGGCTCTGAGTAATTTAAAAATCAAATCTCAAAATGCAAAATTGAAATGTCCGCCTAAGGCGGACTCAATAATTTTAATTTTTGATGTTTACATTTTCATTTTGAAATGGGTAGGTGGCGGAGCGGTCAAACGCACCTGACTGTAAATCAGGCGACTTCGGTCTTCGGGGGTTCGAATCCCTCCCTGCCCACATATTGAAAATATTGCTCCGATTGGGGCGATATTTTCAGTAGTTTGAGAAGGAGGAATTCGAAGGGTACAGATAAAAAGCCAACCGCTTGTTATAGGACATCTGCCGTTGTAGCTCAGTTGGTAGAGCACGTCCTTGGTAAGGACGAGGTCATCGGTTCAATCCCGATCAACGGCTC
>JBDTWF010000042.1:0-1846 GCA_040006815.1 Candidatus Moraniibacteriota bacterium
CACTGCGCCGGAGGAGAGGCCAGGGAAGATGCCCTGCGTCCGCATCACCTGGACGCTTCTCGGACTCTCTATCCCCGTCTGGTCACTCTTTGCTTTCCTGGGGATACTTACGCTGAGCACTCTCCTCTATCGAGGCGCCTCTCGAGCAGAAGAGTAAGTGCCCCCTCTTAGAAGAGGAATCGGAAAATTTTTGAGGAAAAGAGGCTTGAGAGAGCCTTTTTTTGTTTCTACCCATCTCTTTTTCAGGGTTTGGATTATCAATCTTGGGAAAAGGCCTCCCTGAGCCATTTTTGGCACTCTGAATCTAAAAAAATAGCTTAAATAAAGCAAATAATTGAGAATCATGATTGACAATTTATCCAAAATATGCTAATATCCGTGGTCAACCTAAAAACCCTGCCTGTCTCAAACAGGCTTGTTTGGAGGGTGATTCCCTGAGAAGTATCGCAGGGATTTATGTTTAAAGACCCCTATGAAGCAATTCAAAACAACTCTCCTTACCCTTCGCCTCATCATCGGGCTTCTTGTCCCAATGAGCGTGTCGGCCCAGGAGTTTCCTGAGATGCCGAGCGTGGAGGCCTATGATTTTCGGAATGATCCTTTTTTCCTGACCTGGACTTTTGGGGTGGAAAAGAGCGATACTCCGGTTACCGAGCTTTCCAAGGAAGACAAGCTTCTCAATCATTGGAAGGAGAAGCAAGCTCATCTCTGGAAGAACATTGAAGTCGGGAAGAAATTCGTCGTGAACGCTTCAGCCTATACTGCGGCTGCTGACGAATGTGGGAAGTCTGATGGGATCACCGCTTCTGGACTCAAAGTGACCGAAGAGCGGACTCTCGCTTGCCCTGCCAATTATCCCTTTGGGACCAAGATTGCTATTGAGGGTGTGGGCATCTACCGCTGTGAAGACCGCGGTGGCGCCATCAAGGGCAATCACTTCGATATCTACATGGAGACAAAGGCCCAAGCCTTCTCCTTCGGTCGCCAGCATCTTACGGCCGAGATCGTCGACTAAAACAAAAGAGCTGGGGATCCGCCAGTCGGCGGATCCCCTCCTCAATTAGCGGACAAAGAGGCATACTCTTTGAAAGCTTGAGAGGTATCGTCCTTTTCATCATCACTCACTAGGGAGGCATCTGATGTGTACCGAACAAGATTTGATGTTGACCTGTATCGCAGGGCATCAGTTTGTCCCGCCCATCTCGATGTCCCGGCTTCGTGGGGCGGCCGAAGTTTTGTACACAGCAGGAGAGCTTAGAGAGTTTCGTCTACCCTCCTCGCTTTGCCCACTGTGCCGGTTTCCCAGGGAGAATCAGCATTTGCTGATCGTCACGGATCCGACACCAGTACCGCAGATTCACGGCGATGAACTCGCCCTGGTTCAGCGCATTGGGAAGTTTTAGGGGGAGGGCTCTCCACCTCACCCCCGAACCGTACTTATCGAACGGGCGAGCCTTCTCTCCAGAAGTGTCTCGCCCGTTTTTCATTTCGATCCCAGGTACATTTATTGCCATGTAACGGGATAAATTGACGAGGTATAATCAATTTGTTACCTTTCGATGAGCTTTCTGGTCTCTGTCCTCCGTCAGTTGGCGGAGACGGACGAGTAGTGGTTCTCTCGTAATTCAAGACAAGGTCCGATGGCCGAGTGGTTAGGCAAAGGTCTGCAAAACCTTTTACAGCGGTTCAATTCCGCTTCGGACCTCACACATTTTCCGTGGTGGCGCCCTCCTTCGTCCGAATGCGACTAGGGATGGGCAGGGAATGGTATTTCATACATAAGAACATGGGTCGGTGGCGGAACTGGTATACGCGCGACACTTAAAATGTTGTGCCGCAAGGCATG
>JBDTWF010000043.1:0-5838 GCA_040006815.1 Candidatus Moraniibacteriota bacterium
GAAGAAGACATCAAGCAAGGAACAAACCCGAGAGACCTCAAGCTTCGTCTCGCCAAGGAAATCGTGAGCTTGTACCACGGGAAAGAAGCAGGCGAAGCCGCGGAACACGCTTTCATTGAGACTTTTTCTCAGGGCAAAGTGCCGGAGAATATTCAAACGATCCATACGGAGGCAGGGAAGATGCTTGTCGATGTGATCGTCTCAGTCGGTGCCGCGACGAGTAAAACCGATGCCCGGCGCAAGATCGAACAGGGGGGTGTCGAGATAAACGGGAAGAAAGTGGAGCTTTGGTCCCAGCTCATCGAGACCGAGCATGACGGCGCGGTGGTGAAAGTCGGGAAGAAAGATTTTTTCCGCATTGCGTTTTGACCTCGAGAGAGGGAATGGATAGAATGACATCATGCTCACTGAAAAGATTGCTCAAATTCGAAAAGACGCCGAAGCCGCTCTCGCGCTCGCCAAGGACGAGGGTATTTTGAAGGCGTGGGAAAACACCTACCTGAGCCGGAAGGGCGAGCTCAACTCCATCCTTCGAACTTTAGGGACACTTTCTGATGAAGAAAAACGGATCGTCGGCCCGCTCGGAAATGAAACCAAGACCGTGCTCTATCTGGCACTTCAGAAGAGGCGCGAAGAAGTGGAAAACTCGCTCATTGATACCGACGTCGAACGCCTTGATGTGACCCTTCCTGGGACGCCCGCGTCTTTCGGTCACCTTCATCCGATCACGCGGATTGAACAAGAGATCCAGGATATTTTCATCCCTCTCGGGTTCGGCCTTGCCGACGGACCGGAGCTCGAAAGCGAATTCTATAACTTCAATGCGCTCAATGTCCCGGCGGATCATCCGGCGCGCGACATGCAAGATACTTTTTGGCTCAAGGGCAAGTGGGGGAAAGACCGCTTTGTTCTTCGGACGCACACCTCTTCAGTCCAGATCCGCTACATGGAAAAACACAAGCCGCCGTTTCGCATCATCGTGCCAGGCCGATTTTATCGGAATGAATCGACGGACGCTTCTCATGAGCACACGGCTCATCAGTTCGAATGCCTCATGGTAGGTGAAGATGTTTCCGTGGCCAATTTCAAGTCCGTAGCCAAGTCTTTTTTCAGCGCCTTTTTCAAAAAGGACATCGATGTGCGCCTTCGACCGAGCTATTTTCCCTTTACGGAACCGAGTTTTGAGTTCGACATCAACTGCCTTCTCTGTAACGGGGCTGGCTGTCCGGCCTGCAAGGGCTCTGGCTGGCTCGAGATCGGCGGAGCGGGCATGGTCAATCAGAAAGTCTTTGAAGCGGTCGGCTATCCGCGAGGAAAATACCAGGGTTTTGCCTGGGGATTTGGCCTCTCGCGCCTGGCCATGATGAAATACGGAATTTCGGATGTCCGCACCTTCATGAGTGGCGACCTTCGCTTTATCCGCCAATTCTAGCCATTCCTACCTATGCAATTTTCCTACAAATGGCTTCGAGAACTTTCTGGCACGAAGCGCTCACCAGGAAAACTGGCCGAGCTTCTTCTCACACATGCTTTTGAAGTGGAATCTGTTTCCGCCTATCCGCATGGTCTCGCAGACATCGTGATCGGCAAAGTGTTGAAGGTGGTCAAGCATCCGTCGGCTGATCGGCTCAAAGTGACGACTCTCGAAACCGTGAAAGGAGAAGCCCGAACGATTGTCTGTGGCGCATCCAATGTGGCCGCCGGACAGAAGGTCGCCGTTGTCCTTCCGGGTGGCAAACTTCCCGACGGAACGGTCATCAAGGAAGCGGAGCTTCGGGGAGTGAAGTCTGAAGGCATGATCTGCTCCGAACGCGAACTCGGTCTCGGGGAGAGCCATGCTGGCATCATCGTCCTCGACAAAGACGCACCGCTCGGGAAATCCTTTGCCAAGTATGTTGGTCTCGAAGATACGATTTTGGATGTGAAGATCCTTCCGGACCGGAGCTGTGACGCGCTTTCGTACGAGGGCCTCTCTCGAGAGATCGCCGCTCTCGAGGGTTTCGCCCCGCTCTTTTTGAAAGAGAAAAAACTTCGCACAAAAACCAAGACTTCTTCCAAGGTTCCAAAAGTGACGCTCAAAAGCGAAAAATGCGATCGCTACATTCTGGCTCTCTTTCAGGGCGTGAAGATTGAAGAGTCACCTCTTTCCCTCAAGGTAAAACTCCTGACCTCAGGACTCCGTCCCATCAACGCGATCGTGGACATTACCAATTACCTTATGCTTCTCACTGGCCAGCCCCTGCACGCCTTTGATGCGGATGCGATTGGGAAAAAGGGGATCGTGGTCCGAAATGCCAAGCCCCATGAGCGGCTCATGCTCCTCGACGGGAAAACCATCACACTTTCTTCGGAGGATTTGGTTATCGCTGGTTCAGAGAGGGCCCTGGCTCTCGCTGGAGTCATGGGGGGAAAGCATTCGGCCATTACGGAAAAAACCAAGAACATCGTCGTCGAGATCGCCCGCTTCGATCCGGTCACTATTCGGAAAACGAGGAAGCGGCACAATTTCTTGACGGATGCGAGCTCTCGCTTTGAGCGCGGCATTGATGGAGAGCGGCCAGGAGAATCCCTTTCCCAGCTCCTCCCTCTGATCCAGAAAACGACCACGGGCGAATACCGGGGAAGTCGAGATGTGAACAAGGTCAAGGCAAAAACAAAAAAGATTATTCTCTCGATCGAACGCCTGGAGAAAATGCTCGGCTCAGCGGTTCCGCTCTTTGAAGCCGTCCAGTTCCTTGCTCTCGAGGGACTCTCGGTCAAAAAAGTAGCCAACAAGAAAGAACTTGAGGTGCTGGTGCCAGTCCGTCGTCCGGATCTTCGGGACGAATTCGATCTCGTGGAAGAGATCGGACGGATGCGCGGTTACGACAAGATCGTGGCTCTTGATCCGGCGCTTCCGCTAGAGGCAACGCCGAGCCATTCAGGCAAGCGCTTTGAACGGAGGGCGAAAAGCGTCCTTCTGGGGGCGGGCTTTGATGAAGTCATGACCTACTCGTTTTATTCCGAAGCAATGGCGAAGCGAACCAAGCTCTCTTTCGAAGAGCATGTGGCTCTCGAAAATCCCATGAACCCAGACCAGGCCCTTCTCCGTTTTTCCCTTCTCCCGAATCTCCTTTCGGTGGCGGAAAAAAACCTCAAGCATTTCGAGTCCCTTCATCTATTCGAGTGGGGGAGTGTTTTCCAAAACGCGAAATTGGCACCGGTTGAAAAAAAGAAGCTCGGCCTTCTCTCGTATGCCAAGGGTGTGGACGGGGCGAAAGCCTTCTTTCTCATGAAAGGGAAAGTCGAGGCCCTCTTGGGGCACTTTGGAATTCAGGCGGTCTTTGAACCCATGGCTCAGGTGCCGGCCCTTTTCCATCCAACACGCATGGCGAGCCTCATTGCTCAAGAAAAAGTGCTGGGGTATATGGGAGAGATTCGTCCGGACATTGCCAAGGCCTATGGTCTCCCGCGAGGGGTGGTCATGGTAGAGCTTGATGGAGAACTCCTCCTCGGCAACAAGCACGAGGACATCGTCGCCATGCCTCTCCAGCGCTTCCCTCATGCCTACCGGGATATTTCCCTCACTGGCCCTAAAAGCCTTGTCTACGCTCAAATTAAGGCCCTTCTCCACGAAGCTGGCGGCCTTCTCCTCCAGGGAGCTGAGCTTTTCGATATTTATGAGGAAGGTGATGAGCGGAGTTTTGCCTTTCATCTCGCTTTTGGTCTTCCCGAGCGAACCCTCACGAGTTCGGAGATGGACCAGGTATTTGATACAATAGTGAGGGAGGCTAAAGAGAAACTCGGCATGAGGCTTCGTTTGTCTTGACAAGATACGGTATTTGTGATAGATTGACATGGTTTCTTGTTCTTTTTCAAAACAGATCAGACTATCGCGCAATCCAGCCTTTGGCCGGTTTGTGAGGAAAGTCCGGACACTCCGCTTTCCCTTCGGGGGAGGCACGGGTAGTGGGTAACCCCCATCGAAAGTGATTTCCGAGGTGCGAACAGAGACGGCTTCCTTCGAAAGAAGTGGGCCGCCCCGCCAAAGTGACGGGGCGAGTCTCGTGGCAACACGAGATATGAAACGGCTAAATCCTTACCTGAGTGCAAGGTCGCGTCTGTAGTTTCTTGGAGCTCAAGAAAACACAGAAGAACCGCAAAGATCCCTCTCGCAAGAGCGGGACAAGAGAAATGATAGTCTCCGCGTCCGCCGGGTGGCGGGGGTAGAACAGAATCCGGCTTATCGATCTGTTTTGAAAAAGGGGGAGAAACTTTTTTGTGTCTTACCATCTATGAAGCGATCCGAAATCTACTTCAGCGCCATTCAGGTACCGGTGGATTTCCTCATGATCGTTTTGGCGGCCCTTTCTGCGTACGCGGTCCGGGATGTTCCACAGATCCTGGCCCTTCGGCCCAAACTCTATAACATTCTTCTTCTCGATTTCGTTCAGGTGATCCTCATCATCACCCCATTTTTCATCTTGGTCTACGCGCTCGAGGGCCTCTACACGATGCGAGCGACGCGCACCTTCTTGAGTGAAGCTTTCAAGGTCTTCAAGGCGACTTCTCTTGTCTTGGTCTTCGTCATCGTCACCATCTTCTTGAAGCGAGAATGGTTCTCTTCGCGCTTCATCATTTTAGCCGGCTGGTCGTTTATGGTGCTCTATGTGGTGCTTGCTCGCTACATCATCCAGCGCATCCAAAAGTATTACCTGGTCCATCGAGGGGTCGGCGTTCACCGGGTGCTCTTGGTGGGGACCAACGGCAAGATCAGTGCCATGAAACAGGCTCTTCGCCAGAAGCCCGAACTCGGCTACAAAGTCATCAATCAGGTAGAGAGCATTTCGATTCATCGGGTGAAAGAAATCCGCGAGAAGAAAGGTCTGGACGAGATCATCATCTGTGATCCTTCCATGACCGACGATGAGCAGGCCAAGCTCCTCGACTATTGTCAGATCAACAATATCACCTACAAGTACATGCCGACGACTCTTCAGACCTCGCGCTTTTCTTTGAATATTTTCAACGGTGAGCCGCTCATCGAATTCCAGCATACGCCCCTTGATGGCTGGGGGAGGGTCTTGAAGCGCATCTTTGACCTGGTGACTGGCTTTCTCCTGACGCTGGTGGCTCTTCCCATCATGGCCATCATCGCGGCCGCCATAAAGCTCGAAGACCCGAGCGGACCGATCGTCTACAAGAATGAGCGCATCGGCGAGAACGGAGAGAAATTCTTTGTCTACAAATTCCGCTACATGCAGTGGAAATGGTGTATCAACAAGAAAAATCCCAATTTTGAAAACGCTCTCAAATATGAAAAAGAGCTCATCGCGGAGCGGAGCGTCCGTGAAGGTCCGCTCTACAAGATCAAGGATGATCCGCGGAAAACAAAAGTGGGAGCCATTATCGAGCGCTACTCACTCGACGAATTCCCGCAATTTTTCAATGTTCTTCAGGGGACGATGAGTCTCGTCGGCCCGCGGCCGCATCAGGGGCGTGAAGTCGAGAAGTACAGTGAGTACCATCGGCGTCTCCTCACGATTAAGCCGGGCGTTACTGGCATGGCCCAGGTTTCCGGGCGCTCCGATCTCGATTTTGAGGACGAGTATCGATTGGATGTTTTCTACATCGAAAACTGGTCTCTCTGGCTCGACATCATTCTCTGCTTCAAGACCGCTGGCGCCCTTCTTCGCCGCCGAAAAAATAATTAATACCTGTTGTCAAAAAAGCCCTCTTGGAGGGCTTTTTTGACATGACCCCAGACGATTCCAAGCGACTAAAACGACCCACTACAGGCGACTCTTCAAGTACATGAGTTTATACGGTCGTATAAACTCATGTACAGGGTTTGGTATA
>JBDTWF010000044.1:0-5350 GCA_040006815.1 Candidatus Moraniibacteriota bacterium
CTTGAGCCTTATAGAGTTCTTTTTCCCTTCTCACGGCACGCGCCTTCATTTCGGAATAGGTTGACCAGTTGCCCGTAAACATTTCGGCGGTCCGGCTCTGCATATCGATCTCGATCACTTTCTCGGCCACATGATCCAGAAAGCGCCGGTCATGTGAAGCCACTAAAATCGTCGTCTTGGAAAGCGTAAGGAAGCGCTCGAGCCAGAGGAGCGCCGGAAGGTCGAGATTATTGGTTGGCTCATCCAGGAGCAAGAGATCAACGCCGCGGAGAAGAACACCGGCAAGCGCAAGCTTTCTCTTTTGGCCACCGGAAAGATCCGTAACGGAAGTCTCGAGCGGAATAGTCGAAAGCAAGAGTCCTTCAAGGAATACTTTGGCCCGATCCTGGAAGGCAAAGCCGCCGAGGCGACGATACTCCTCCTGCAGGTCATCATATTCGGCCTGAATCGTTTCTCGGTGGAGCTCTTTTTCGAGCGCCTTCATTTTCTTCTCAATTCCCTGAAGGCCACTCGCGTTCCGAAGGTAATCGAGCATGGTCTCTTTCGTCGAAGAAGTCGTTTCCTGAGGCAGATAGCCGACAAGCGCCCCTTTCTTGAGGATCACATCGCCACGATCAGCTTCTTCAAGTCCCGCGATAATTTTCAAAAGAGTAGACTTCCCTACTCCGTTCTGGCCGACAAGCGCAATGCGCTGTCCGTCTCCAATGGAAAACGACACGCCGTTGAGGATGCGGCGCGTAGCAAAACTTTTCCTGATTTTTTTGAGAGTCAGCATACTTCGAGAAAGCGGTTCATCTTACCCCAGAAAGCAGAAAACATCAAGGGGTTTCATGGGCGTTTTGTCGAAGCCAGATTTCTGTTTGTGACAAAATTCGGCGCGCATTGTCAAAGGTGACTTTCTCGAGCGCCTCCTCAAACGGAAGCCAGATCATATCGATGTGCTCATGAGAAAGAACGACTTCGCTGGCGCCTGTTTTGGCCGGATAGTAATGGGCTTCTTTGAAAATGATGGTCCCACGGCCCTCGCGTTTTCTTCGGGTATATTCGTTTCCCTTGGCCGTGTAGAAAAACCGCGCGCTCATCCGAAGCGGATAGACGACGAGATCCGTGATACCCGTCTCTTCCTCGGTCTCACGCCGAAGCGTTTCTTCCTCGGTCTCCCCTTCCTCGATATGCCCTCTCGGGAACTCAAAATGCCCACTCGGATACTGGATGAGGAGATATTCGCGTCCCAGTGAAGCAGATTCACGAAACACCACGCCGCCCACGGAAACATCCCAGGCGACCGGAAAACCGAAAAAACGGAGTCCTCGATAGAGGGATTTGTTTACGGGTAATCGCATACTTGATATGTTTAGCTTACACGAAAACTGTCTCTGGACAAAGGAGTTGTTTTACTGTTTAATGCACAAGATACGCTCGTCTCCATGTTCAAAAAATTACTCGCATTTCTTCGTTGGATAGGCCGCCAAACGACTTGGCTAGTCGTTATTCTGACGCTCGGTCTCGTCGTCGGCGGACTCGCTATCTATTTCTTTGACGCACCCAATACGCTTGATCTCGGAAAACACCCTCTCAAGGAAACTTCGATCATCTACGATCGCACGGGGAAAATCGTCCTCTATGAGATCCATGGCGAGGAGAATCGGCGCGTCATCTCCCATGAGGCCATCCCGAACATCATTCGCGATGCGACCATCGCCGCCGAAGACGCCCATTTCTACACGCATCCGGGAGTGGATGTCTTTGCTATCCTCCGAGCCGCCTTCGTCAATTTCCAAAGCAATGAGATCGAACAAGGAGCCTCGACCATCACTCAACAACTGGCACGCTCCCTCTTTCTCACCCGGGAGAAGACCTGGGTCAGAAAAGCGCGTGAAGTAATGCTCGCCGTCAAAATCGAAAGTCAGTACACCAAAGACGAAATTCTCGACCTCTATCTCAATACCGTTCCCTACGGATCGAATGCGTATGGAATGGATGCGGCCGCCCGGACATTCTTCGGAAAGACCGCTTCCGACCTCACGCTCGATGAGGCCGTCGTCCTCGCCGCTCTTCCGAATGCACCGAGTGCTCTCTCCCCGTACGGAAATGGAAAAAACGATCTTATTACGAGAAAAAATACGATTCTCGAAAAAATGCATTCTCTTGGTTCCATCACCCAGGCCGAAATGGAAGCCGCAAAGAGTGAAAAGACTTTGGCCAAGGTCACTCCCCTTGAGCACCACATTGTGGCACCTCATTTCGTCTTCTTTGTTCGTGAGAGACTGGAAGCTCTCTACGGAAAGGAGCGTCTCGAGACCGAAGGACTGAAGATCGTTACGACCATCGATCTCGATCTCCAAAAAAAGGCTGAGGACATCGTCACTCGGGGCGTCCAGAAAAATTTCGCTCGCGGAGCCTCGAATGCGGCCCTTACCGCTGTCGACCCAACCACCGGTGAAATCCTCGTCATGGTCGGGAGCCGGGATTATTTTGATACAAAGATCGACGGCCAGGTGAATGTGGCCAATGAAAAACGCCAGCCCGGTTCCACCTTCAAGCCTTTTGCCTACGCCACTGCTTTCACCAAAGGCTTTCAACCCGAGACGCGCGTCTACGACATCCCCATCAATTTCGGTCCGGACGGAAGCGGCAAGGACTATATTCCCAATGATTATGACGGGAAATTCCGCGGTCCGCTTTCAATGCGCGAGGCTCTCGCCCAGTCCCTCAACATCCCGGCTGTCACGACGCTCTATCTCGCTGGAGTGAAAGACACCATCGCTCTCGCCACCAAGATGGGCATCACTACACTGACCGATCCCGATCGGTATGGCCTGGCGCTCGTCCTCGGAGGCGCTGAGGTGAAGCTCGTCGACATGGTGAGCGCTTTCGGCGTCTTCGGCCAAGAAGGCGTGCGCCACCCCGCTGACAGCATTCTCCGGGTGATGAATCGCGACGGAAAGGATCTCTATGAGCGGGACACGCACGGAACGATGGTCATCCCCGCCGAAGTCACCATCAAGATCAATTCGATTCTTTCCGACAACGCCGCCCGGACACCCATCTTCGGCCCGAATAGCCCCCTCGCCTTCAAGGACAAGCAAGTGGCCGCCAAGACAGGGACGACCCAGAACTTTCGCGATGCGTGGACGGTCGGTTACACGCGAAAGATCGCGGCTGGCGTATGGACCGGGAATAACGATAACACGCCAATGGAGGCGGGTGCCGACGGCGTCTTCGTGGCCGCTCCCATATGGCGTGAATTTATGAATGTCGCTCTCGAGCGTTTCCCAGAAACGGGCTTCACTCCCTATGTGGCCAATGTGAATACCGCGACCCCGGCCAACCTCTCTGGGGAGACCAAGGTGGTCTATATCGACAAGAAGACCGGGAAAAAGCTTTCGCCGGAAAAGGCCAAGAAAAAACGCCAGAGTAGCGTGGACATCATCGTCACTGATGGGTATGCCGACCTTCCGGCCGACAGAAAAGACGGCCAGTACATCTACCAACCACGAAGCATCCAAGATCTCAACAAGATCTATTTTCCGAACGGCCGCTAATCTTTCTCTACTGAAAGAGACTTCGATTTTTAGCCGCTTCATCCATCGCTTGATTGGCTTCAGCGTCAGCCATGGTGTTCTTCTCACGCGGCACATGGACGAAACTCACTTTTTTGAAATCAAGCATGAGATTCCAAATTTCAAGAAAAAGCGGCTGAAGTTTTTCGTTCTCTATCTTGTAGACATGATTGAGCTGGCGGCAGGCGAGTTCGCTATCCATGCGACACTCCACCTCGGCGCCCTTGGCCTCTTTCTTGCCGAGAAGCGACTTCACTTTTTTCAGAGCCGAAACGATGGCCGCATACTCGGCTTCGTTATTCGTCTTCACCCCAAGAAATTCACCATAGCGCTTCCCGAGCGTCTCAATGTAGACGCCCAAGGCCGCTGGTCCAGGATTTCCGCGCGATCCCCCGTCCGTGTAGAGAATGATTTTTTGCATACTGTCTAGTATAGGCCGGTTTTCTCGTTCTCCCAAGACCTCAGGCTACTTCCCTCCCTTCTGGCTTGGGTTGATGTCCAAGAGCTTGAGCTGGACCGTCGTCGAACCATTCCAAGAATTCTCCGAAAGCTGAAAAGCAATGTCGATCCGATCCCCGGATTGAAGCTCAGGGAAAGCTTCCACGAGAGACCATCCGACCGCGTCAAAAACCTTGGGCTCGCCTCCATTCTTGAGCTTGAGCTTCCAGTGCTTCCCTTCCTTGCCGACCGTTCTCGCTTCCATGACTATCATGTCTTCGAGGGCGAATATTGGCTCGGGATTGCCTTCGCCAAAGGGCTCAAGTTTTCGAAGGCCACGCACAAGATCGAGCGTGATGTCCCCGGGATGAAGTGTGAGATCGATCCAGAGCTCCGGTTCGGTAACGACACTCGCAAGCTTTTCTTCCAGAAGAGTATTGAAACGCTCGTAAAAACGATCGAGATTATCGTTTCTGATGGTCATCCCGGCCGCTTGGGCATGGCCACCAAACTTCACCAGAAGATCGCTACAGACTTCGATGGCTTCGATGATATTCAGGCCCGGAATACTCCGGAACGAGCCCGTGCTCGTTTCCGGTCCGCGCTGGAGGATGCAGGTCGGCTTGCCGAGTTCGCGGGCGATCTTCCCAGCGACGAGACCGATCACGCCGAGCGGATATTCTTCTCCGACGGCAAAAATAAATTTCTTTCCTTGGTATTTTTCCTCCGCAAGGGCACGGATCCGTTCCGTTGTTTCCTGACTCACCTTTTGGCGTGCGACATTGTAGGTTTCGAGCTCAAGAGCCAATCCCCTCGCCTTTACCGTATCCCGCTCCATGAGGAGATTGTGCGCCAGGATCGGATGGGCCATGCGTGAAGCGGCATTGATGCGGGGAGCTATTTGGAAAGCGATCATCCTCGCGTCAGGAATACCCGTCTCGCCGATGGGAATGCGCCCCACTGCGAACATCTCCTGAAAACCGGCTCGGTGCGTCTTTTGGAGAACGATGAGTCCGTATTTCACGATTGTCCGATTCTCACCGATAAGCGGCATGACATCCGCCACTGTACCAGTCGCTACGACATCGAGAAGCCATTTCAGCTGTTCAACCTCGGCCGGAAGATAGCGTTGGTAGAGAGCGGTCGCCACCTTGAAGCTCGTCCCCGCTCCGCACAGCTCTCGGAAGGGGTAGGTTTCCGTCGGAAGCTTGGGATTAACGATGGCAAAAGCAGACGGAAGGACCTCCGGCACATGGTGATGATCGATGATGATGACATCTATGTGACGCCTTCCCGCTTCCTCTATCTCCGCGTGGTTCATCATGCCGCAGTCAAGCGTGAGAATGAGC
>JBDTWF010000045.1:0-9740 GCA_040006815.1 Candidatus Moraniibacteriota bacterium
ATTCAAAGACGACAATAATGATACCGCCCAAGAGAAGCGACCAAAGGACGATGCTTTCCGAGCCAAGAAGTTTCTTGATGGTCGCGTAAAAAATAAATCCCACTCCGAGGGCGGGCAAGAGGGCAATACAAACCCGCTGAAAGATCTCCCGATCGAGGAACAGCTTCCTCCAGTAAAGAAGACCAGCTGCGAGAATGGCTCCGAGTTGGATGGCTACTTCAAAAGCTTTCAAAAAATCAGACTCCGGAATTTGAAGCAGGTGCGCAGTCAGGATGAGGTGACCCGTGGAAGAAATCGGAAGAAACTCCGTGAGACCTTCAACGATACCGAGAATGACGGAGTCAAAAAAAGACATAATCAAGATTCCTTAGAAAAGCGTTCCTGGGGAAGAGGTTTGGTGCGGAAGAAGAGGGGCATGTTCGTGTTTTGCCGAATGTTGAAGCTCCTTATTTCCATGAAGCTCGGCCAGATACTCCCAGTCTCGGAATTCCGGATACCGTTCCAGCTGTTTTTCCAATATTTCCACCGTCGCCCGCACATCCCCCGCTCCTGTATGTGCCGATATATGCTCCTTCCCACAGTATAGCTTGTAGGCGGCGATTAGATTGCGTGGAGCAAACATGTCACGAGCCTCCATTTTGTGATAAAGAATCTTGGCATCAAGTATTCGCTTAGAAAGAAAGTCAAAGCTTTTTCCAACCGTCGTAAACTCGGCCCGAAGGAAAGGAAGATCAAAACCAATGACATTGAAGCCAGCAACATCCGCCCCCTCGAACATGCTCCACATTTCGTAGGAGAGCTTAGCAAAACTTGAAGCATCCGCAACATCCTTATCATAAATGCCGTTGATGAGACTGGCCTCCACTGGGATAAGCATGCCCGGATTGATCCGATGGACATTGGAGACGATCTCTCCAGACGGGAGTATCTTCTCATAGGCGATCTCAAGGATTCGATCTTCGCCGATGCTGAGACCCGTCGTCTCCAAATCGAAGACAACGAGAGGCCGTTCCAAGGGAAGAAATTGTGGAATGATGGATTGCATGGATAGTGACTATTGTACCCGAAGGTGAGTCCGCTGTCACTCCTCGAATCGAGAGCTTGGATCTCTTATTCAACCGTTACGGACTTAGCGAGGTTACGAGGTTTGTCCACATCATAGCCTTTGGCAAGGCTCATGTAGTAGGCAAAGAGCTGAAGAGGGACAACGGAAAGCATTGGGAGAAGCATTTCGAGCGTTTTGGGGATTTTGAGAACCTCGACGTTTTTGTGCTTGGGGATGAGGTCTTTTCCCTCGGTTGTGAGAGCGAGAACGCGTGCACCTCGGGCCAAGATTTCTTGCATTCCCGAAAGACTTTTCTCGAAGACGCTGTCCTGTGGGATAAGGAGCACCACCAAGGCTTTCGAGTCAATAACAGCGATCGGTCCATGCTTCATCTCACCCGTGGGATACCCTTGGACTCCAACATAGGCAATCTCTTTTATCTTGAGGGCACCCTCGAGAGCGATGGGGTACTGATATTTTCTCCCTAGATACAGAAGCGTCTCAGTATTTTGATACTTCTTAGCGAGACGCTTCAGGAGAGGAGCCAGCTGAAGAATCTTTTCCACTTTCTTTGGGATAGCCGAAAGCTCTTCGAGAATCCGTTTTCCCATGGTGGCCGACATACCGCGCTGACGACCCAGATAAACGGTGAGGAGAGCAAGAATCGTCAGTTGCGAAGTGAGCGCCTTCGTTGATGCAACGCTTACCTCTGGCCCCGCATGATTGTAGACTCCCGCATTGGTTTCACGAGCAATCGTCGAACCGACCACATTCACAATCCCAAGCGTGAGAGCCCCTTTCTGCTTCGCTTCCCGGAGCGCCGCCAAGGTATCCGCCGTCTCTCCCGATTGAGAGATAACCAGCACAGCCGTATCCTTATCAATCAACGGTTTTCGATAACGGAATTCAGAAGCAAACTCTACCTCAACCGGGATACCCGCGTACTCTTCAATCATGTATTCACCTACCAAGCCCGCATAGTAAGATGTCCCACAGGAGACAATGAGGAGACGCTTGATGCCCCGGAGCCTCTCCTTCACTTCTCGAAGTCCTCCGAGTCGAGCGAGGCCCTCTTCAATTTCCATGCGACCGCGAAAAGCATGAGCAATTGATTCCGGTTGTTCAAAAATTTCCTTGATCATGAAGTGCGCATACCCCTCTTTCCTCGCTACTTCTTCGCTCCATTCCACATCGACAGCCACCTTCGAGGCAGTTTTGATACCGCGCTTCACGGCATAGCCCTCAGCCGTTACTTCCGCCCACTCCCCGTCTTCGAGATACACCACTTTCCGTGTCGAGGAGAGCATGGCAGAGACATCAGAAGCAATATAATTCTCTCCATTCCCCACGCCAATCACCAAGGGACTGCCCATCCGAGCAACCCAGAGTTTCCCCGGGGAGTCTTTAGCGATGATAGCGAGACCATAGGTGCCCTTGAGACATTTCAAAGTAGCGAGGAGCGCTTTTTCAAAATTTTCCCCCTTCGTCTTCATGTTTTCTTCAATGAGATGAGCGATCACTTCACTGTCGGTTTCAGAACGGAAGCGATGGCCTTTCTTTGTAAGCTTCTCCTTAAGAGTCAGATAATTCTCAATAATGCCATTATGGACAAGGGAGATTTTCCCATGACAGTCACTATGGGGATGGGCGTTTTTCTCCGACGGCTTCCCATGAGTTGCCCAGCGCGTATGCGCAATTCCCGTATGTGAAGGATGTGAAAATATTTCAGTCTTTCCTTCAAGCTCTGAGACGCGGCCGACCGCCCGGACGACGCGAAGCTTCTCTTTTTCAATGAGAGCCACCCCGGCGCTGTCGTAGCCACGGTACTCCAGGCGCTTCAATCCTTCGAGAAGAAAATCCTTGGCCTCACCACTTCCGACATATCCTACGATGCCACACATAAGATAAATATTATGGCTTATTTTTCTCAAGGAGAGTGAGAAGTTCCTCGCAGTCTCTTACTACAAAATCGGTATCAGCGTTTCTCCTTGCCTCAGGGCCGCGTTGTATCAGAATCGTTTTGGGATGCTTCTCAATACCGTTCCGATGAAAATATTCTGATTTATCATCAACGAACCAAAAGGCCTCCCCTGGACCTTCAGCTAGATGCTCTACCTTCCATTCCTTGATAATCGAGAGTTTTTTCGCCCTTTGCAACGAGGATTTCTGAAAAATATTTTTCGATACCCGCTCCTCGAATCTTGGCTTTTTGGAAATCTTCGTCGCCATATGTTACGAGAAGTACATTCTTTTGAGGAATCTTTTGAAGAAATAGCAAAACATCTGGGAAGAGGTATCTTTCCAGGTTCTTCATAAATTCAGCTACTCCTCCAAGCGCTTCTTCAAGTTTTCCGTATGGATACTTTGCTTCCAATAATTCCAGGTGCGGCTGATAGTGGTACAATTTTCCTGAATCAAAAGCTGAATCTGAAAAACTTTGCGCCGTCTCTTCTATTTCTTCCTCGCTCCAGCCACCAGTTCGCATGACCTCGACGAGCCCCTTCCAGAACTTTCCTGGATAGCGAATCGTATCAAAGAGGCAGTCGTTGAAATCCAAGAAGAGTTTCATAGAAAGATCAGGTTACCAGACTCAAAATTTTTCCTGAAACATAAATAGTTTTTTTGACTTCTTTTCCACCAAGAGCGGTCCTAATTTTTGCGTCGGCCAGTGCCAGTTCCTTCACTTGGCTTTCTTCACTTTCGGTTGGTATTACGATGCTCCCTCGTACTCTCCCATTAATCTGGACGACGATAGTCATCATTTCATCGATGGTCTTCTTCTCATCCCATGCTGGCCAAGACGCAAGGAATATTGACTCCTTGTTTCCCAGTTCATGCCAAAGCTCCTCGGCGATGTGGGGAGCGAGTGGCGCAAGGAGAAGAGTGAATGTTTTGAAATGCTCTTTTGAAACCGACTCCTCTTTTTCGAAAGAGTTCAGAAGGATCATGAGAGCACTCACCGCCGTATTAAAGTGGAGTGTCTCCAGATCCTCCGTGACCTTCTTGATGGTCTGATGCAATTGTGTTTCTAGTGTCCGCGAAACTTCAACTCCTTCACTTATTTTTTTCTGAAGCCTCCAAACGCGATCAAGGAAACGTCGCGGACCGACGACTGCGGCGGTACTCCAAGCCTTCATGTCATCGAGCGGCCCCATGAACATTTCATAGAGACGGAGACTATCCGCTCCAAACTCCTCAATAATCTGGTCTGGATTGACTACATTCCCCTTCGACTTTGACATTTTATTCCCGTCCTCACCGAGAATGATCCCTTGGTGCCGAAGTCTTAAAAATGGCTCATCAAAGCCAAGATATCCATATTTCCAGAGAGCCTTCGTGAAAAAACGGGCATAGAGGAGGTGGAGAACCGTATGCTCGGCTCCCCCCATGTAAAAATCTACTGGAAGATATTTTTCGAGCGCCTCCCGGGAAGCAAACTCTTGGTCATTGTGCGGATCAGCAAACCGGAGGTAATACCAGCTCGAACAGACGAAGGTATCCATCGTATCGGATTCTCGCCTCGCTGGCCCTCCGCAGATCGGGCATTTCGCGTCATGGAATTCTTTTGATCGAGCCAGCGGTGACTCCCCTGTCGGTCGGAAATCCACATCCGTCGGAAGTTTCACGGGAAGATCTTTTTCAGGAACTGGGACGATACCGTCTTTCTCACAGTAAACGATGGGTATCGGAGCGCCCCAATAGCGCTGACGGGAAATAAGCCAATCCCGCATGCGATAATTTACTTTTCTTTTTCCGAGGCCTTCTTGCTCGAGCCACCGAGACATTTTCTCTCGCGCCTCAGAAGAAACAAGTTCAGTGAATTCGCCTGAATTCGTAAGAACTCCATCTTCCGTATAAGACTCCCCTTCGACAAGACTCTTCCCATCGGTTGGAAGTATCACCGGTGTCAATTCCAAATCGTATTTCTTTGCGAAAACGAAATCACGCTCATCGTGAGCTGGAACTCCCATCACTGCTCCCGTACCATAGGTACTGAGGACATAGTCAGCGACGAAAACCGGAAGACGCTTCCCGGTAAATGGGTGGGCTACCTCAACGCCATCCAAGAAGACGCCCGTCTTCTCCTTAGCTAAATCAGTTCGTTCAAGGTCTGTTTTCTTCTGAGTATCCGCAAGGTATTTTTCTACCTCTCCATTATTCTCTATCTGTGACCCCAATTTCTTGAGAATTGGGTGTTCAGGAGCAAGGACAACATAGGTACAGCCATAGATAGTATCGAGGCGCGTCGTAAAGACGCGAATCTCCTCCTCAGTCTCCGCAATATAAAAGACTACTTCTGCTCCTTCCGAACGGCCAATCCAATTCCGCTGGGCTTGTTTGGTAGATTCAGGCCAATCAATTTTCTCCAATCCGGAAAGGAGTCCCGGGATTTTTTCCCCGCTCTCTGAAAGAGTGTCCTCCAGGAAATCAGTGATCTTGAAAAACCACTGCTCCAGTTCTTTTTGGATCACCAAATCTCCCGAGCGCTCGCACTTGCCATCCACTACCTGTTCGTTCGCCAAGACCGTCTGACAAGAAGGGCACCAATTGACGAGAGCTTTTTTCTTGTAAGCCAAACCGTGCTGGTAAAGAAAAAGAAACATCCACTGCGTCCACCGATAGTACTCGGGGTCAGAGGTGCTGATTTCCCGATCCCAATCATAGGAAAGCCCGATGGATTTCAGCTGGCGCCGAAAGTTCTCGATTGATTCGAGCGTTTTCTTCACGGGAGGAATGCCGGTTTTAATGGCAAAGTTCTCGGCCGGAAGCCCAAAGGCGTCCCAACCGATAGGATCCAGCACCGAATAGCCTTGGAAACGCTTGAAACGAGCATAGGTGTCTGTTGCGGTGAAGTTCTCCACATGCCCAACATGGAGCCCGTCTCCCGAAGGGTACGGGAACATATTGAGAGCATAATACTTCCCTTTTTCTCCCTGACGACGAGGATGGCCTTCCTTCTCCCAGACCGTCTGCCATTTCTTTTCAATTGTATTTGGGTCGTACTGAGCGTTCATATTTAGCCTTCTTACCACCTCACTCTACCGGAGAATACGCTCTCTTTCAAGAGAAAATGGCTCTTCTCTTGCTTTCTTCACCGTATTTTCTCTTTTGCTGTACATGAGTTTATACGACCGTTTAAACTCATGTACAGAGCGTATTATTTCCAAGTCAAGAGAAAAAAGCGCCCCCTCAAAGTAGAGACGGCGTTTTTTCTCTGACATGGTCTCCTTCCTAGCGATCGAAGAATTTCTTGACTCCCCTCTTCGTGAAGAAGTAGATAATCCAGAAGAACAAGAGATAGGCCAGAACAATAGGGATACCAGCAATGAGGAAGAGAACGAGTCCACTTCCAAGCTGGGTCAGTGCCCGAAGAAGCTCATTGATAGACTTCTTGAAGATGTTGCCGTCTCGGAAATCATTCGTGTCGACGCCGATAGCCGGATCTTCCGTCATACTGAGACTGATAGAAGAAAGTTCGGTTTGATTGTCGAGTGAACGCTTTTCTGCCTCGAGCGACTCGATCTCGCTTCGGACCTGAGTGAGGCGGTCCGTTACCTCAATGACATCACTCACTTTGACGGCTTGCTTCAAAAGATCCTGAAGGGTCAGCTCTTCCGCGCGCTTATTGGCGATTCGAGCATCGAGATCGGCCACCGCGCGCGTCATGTCCACGCCTGACAAGTTCTCTCCCATAACATAGTAGAGATCCTTCTTCAGCTCCTCAAAAGTAGAAGAGAATTCACCTGAAGGAACTTTTACCGTCATCCAGGCGGTCCGTTCCGAAAACTGCGGTCCGTTAATCGATCGGTTCTCCACATAACCCCCCTTCCCGCGAACGATCTCCTCTGTCTTACTGATCGTCCAGTCGATACTGGAGACTCGGAGATCGAGAGAGGCCGTACTAGCTACTTTCCGATCTGCCGCAACCGAAAAGGTATCGGTAGCCATTATACCCCTCGAAGACACCCCCTCCTTCATCATCCGGGCTTGAGGAAACATCTGAGGGCGACTGCCCCAGGAGTCCTCGCCTGATCCGGCTCCATCTGCTCTCCCCATCATAGGCGAAGTAACGACACCCCCGCCGAGCGTGACACTTGGTTTCTCGTGATCGCGACTGAAGAGATACGAGAAAACGATGATCGCCGGCATGGCAATGACGAGAAGCACTCCGATAAGAGAGGCTCGGATCCAAAGAGCCGGTGTTTTTGCGCGAGTTACCATACATTTCTTATTTAAGAATGAAAAAAGAAAGCACATTACTTTTTTCAGTATACTCTCTTTTTTTCTGACTCAAAACTATTCGCTAGAGATACTGGGAAGTCCTCCGTGACTGCGATGCTTCCGGGCCACTTTGATGCGAGCCCACTCCTTTTCGAGGGCCGCCGCTACAAAAGCATATTCTTCTTCGCTCATGACCGTTCTTTCTTTCATGAGTTGTTCTGCCCGCTTTCTTGCTTCTTCAGCGCGAGAGAGATCGATCTCTTCGGCTCTTTCGGCCGTATCCGCGAGGACAGTCAGCGTATTCTCGCAAAACTCAACAAAACCGCCAGAAACTGCAAGGCTCTCGGCTGACCCCTTCTCGTCTTCTCCCCCCCGTCGAAAAAGGATTTCTCCCGCCTTCAAGGATCCGATATACGGTTCGTGATCAGGAAGAATGGTCACTTCTCCGTCTTCAATCGGAAGCATCACCGAAGTGGCCTCGATCTCGGTAACGGACCGTTCAGGAGTGACTACTTTGAGTTTGAGCGTTTTCATGAGAATGACAGAGAGGTAAAAATCTCTTCTATTTTTTGCCAGCCGCGATTACTTCGTCGATGGCGCCTTTCATGTAGAAATCCTGCTCTTGCATGTCATCCAGCTCGCCGTTCAAGATCTTTTCAAAACCAGTGACGGTATCTTCGAGCTTCACATACTTCCCAGGCGCGCCCGTGAACTGCTCGGCCACGAAGAACGGTTGTGAGAGATAGCGCTGGATCTTGCGGGCTCGGACCACGGTCAATTTATCTTCTTCCGTGAGCTCCTCCATACCGAGAATCGCGATGATGTCCTGAAGGTCTTTGTAGCGCTGGAGGACGCGCTGAACGCCGCGGGCTACCGCATAGTGGCGCTCGCCCACGATCTGCGGATCAAGGATGTTGGAGGAGGAATCAAGTGGGTCAACCGCCGGATAAATACCAATTTCAGTCAGAGCGCGGGAAAGCACAACTGTGGAATCAAGATGAGCAAAGGTAGTCGCCGGAGCTGGGTCGGTCAAGTCATCGGCTGGCACATAGACGGCCTGAACGGAGGTAATAGAACCCTTCTTGGTCGAAGTGATGCGCTCCTGGAGACTTCCCATTTCTTCGGCCAGAGTCGGCTGATACCCCACAGCTGACGGGATACGCCCAAGAAGAGCTGACACCTCGGAACCAGCTTGCGTGAAGCGGAAAATATTATCGATGAAGAAGAGTACATCCTTCCCTTCGGCGTCACGGAATTCTTCCGCCATAGTGAGGGCCGTGAGAGCGACGCGCTGACGGGAACCAGGCGGCTCATTCATCTGGCCAAAGACGAGGGCCGTCTTCGAAAGGACTCCAGACTCTTTCATCTCATGATACAGATCGTTCCCTTCACGGGTACGCTCACCAACGCCAGCAAAAACCGAGTAGCCGCCATGCTCCTGAGCAATGTTTCGGATAAGCTCTTGGATGACGACCGTTTTCCCGACGCCGGCGCCACCGAAAAGTCCGACTTTACCACCTTTCATAAAGGGACAGATGAGATCAATGGCCTTGATGCCCGTTTCAAACACTTCGGCTTTGGTGGACTGTTCTTCAAAGGAGGGAGCCGAGCGATGAATGGAGCGTTTGGTTTTACTCACCACATTTTCCTTGCCATCGATTGTCTCACCCAAGACATTGAACATGCGGCCAAGGACTTCCGTCCCGACGGAAACGCTGATGGGGGCCCCTGTCATGACTACCTCCATCCCGCGGCGCAGTCCATCGGTCGGACCCATGGCGACGGCTCGGACGCGATTTCCACCGAGATGCTGATGGACCTCAGCGATGAGACGCCCATCTTTTGTTTTCAATTCAAGGGCGTCATAGATCTTCGGGAGTGTTACTTCGCCCTTCTCTTCTGCTCCAAACTCGACGTCCACGACCGGCCCGATGATTTGAATGAGTTTTCCTGTATTCATAGGTGTTATGTATCAAAAATGATTTATCGGGCGACGGCCGCCATGCCAGCACTGAGTTCGGCAATCTCTTGGGTAATCCTTTGCTGACGGAGCTGGTTGTACGCAAGAGTGAGGTCGCCGACCATCTCCTTGGCCGCGTCCGTGGCGCTCCGCATGGCGACCATCCGAGCGGCTTCCTGCGAGGCATTGGACTCGAGGATGGCATGGTAGAGCTCCATTTCGACAAGCCGGGGAATCATGTTCTCCAAGACTTTTTCGGGCGACGGTTCGATTAGGTACTCGGCGATGTTCTTTCCCTCCGCAACGGTTCCATTCATTTCGTGCAAAGCCTTGCGCGTATCCTTTTCCGTCACTGGAAGAAGCGCCCGGACCTTCACTGCTTGAGTAAGAGCGGAGACATAGTCGGTATAGACCATGACTACGCGATCAGCCCTTCCAGAAGTGAATTCATCCATGAGAAGCCGCGTTACCGAACGAAGGAGTAAGACCGAGGGCGCCGCCAGGACATCCGGG
>JBDTWF010000046.1:0-3348 GCA_040006815.1 Candidatus Moraniibacteriota bacterium
AAATCGCGGCGATTTCCTTTGTTAGACCCAAGTCCTAAAAAAAAAATTCAAAACCAACCAATTCAATAAAGCTTATGTCCAAATTCCGAGATACCTTAGACGAGCTATTCATAACTAAATTAGGATTTGAATTTCAAGGTGATAAACTTGCTAAACCGGAAAAGTCTTTGAAGCAGCATAGAGCTTGATTTTTTAGGACATCGTAAAACGGATGCCTCTATACTGTATTAAACACACAAAAAGGAAAAAGGTGTCATTGACTAGGGAGTCCTCTCTGCATGGTCTGGCATCAAAGTATTCGGCGATGATGCACCTCTTGCGTCGTGTATAATCAGGGTATAATTTCTTGTACCCCAATGCTATGCGAGCATTCAGAGACTTTTTGGAATTTATTCGAACTCAGGGTGTCGTCGGGCTAGCCGTCGGATTTCTCTTGGGCGGGGCGGTGTCCAAAGTCGTCTCGGCTTTTGTGACGGATATCGTCAATCCCATCCTCGGGATTTTCCTTGGGAAAGCCGCTCTCCTGAAAGATGCCAACTTTGAGATCTGGTCTGCCAAAATCATGTGGGGAGACTTCGTGACCGTCATTATTGATTTTCTGGTTGTGGCGAGTGTCGTCTACTTTGGTATCAAGGGGATTGGTCTCGAGAATCTCGATAAAAAGAAAGAGTAGTAAGTCATCTTTGAAAAGCCCCGATCTGGGGCTTTTTTTGTAGAGTAGCGAAAGTGCGAGGTGGCTGATATACTGGAGGCAACTAACACTTTTTTCATTCTATGGATACCCTCACTCCTCTATCGAACGGCTCCCCGAAAAAACCAGCCTTTCTCATCAAGTGGGCCTTTGTCATCGGGATCGCTATTTTGGCCAACCTTTTCGCCTACTCTGTTGTCCAGGCTCTCTATCCAGAACCCCGCTACGATTTATTTTGTGAACCGAAACAGGTCAACGCCGCTATCGAAAATCAAGATGCCTGTCTCAAACTTGGTGGTCAATGGACAGAAAACGCGCAGCCGATGAGCGTCCCAGAGGGGAAGACTTTGGTCATACCGCAACCTGCCGGATATTGTGATCAGAATTTTACTTGTGCCAAAGAGTATCAAGATGCCACAAGCCTCTACAATCGGAATGTATTTATTGTCTTCGTCGTTTTTGGTCTGATGCTTCTCATGGGAGGGGTCTTTCTTTCGACCAGTGAAGCGGTTTCTCTCGGACTTTCTTTCGGAGGAGTGATTGCGCTTATCATCGGCTCTACTCGTTATTGGTCCGACATGCAGGAGTGGCTACGCGTCATTGTTCTTGGTATCGCACTTGCTGGCCTCATTTACTTCGCCTGGAAAAAATTTAAAAATGAGTGATTATGAATGAGGCTTCGTCCGTCGTGGAAAATAAAAAACCACTTGAGGAGAAAAAGGCTCCTCCGGTGAGCCCGGATACGAGCGAGTCCTTCTTGGGAAGCATGCTCGTGATTGCCCTCGTTCTTATTCTCATTGGGGTGACGGCCTTTTTTGGATTCTTTGGTTATCGGGTCTGGCGCCAGGGTCAGGCAGTGAAGAACGCTCCCTCTATTGAGCGCCTTTCCTTTGAGAAGACAGCGCCGCCAGTCGGCGGTATGCCTTCCGAATCCAAGGAAGAAACTCCTACAACGCCCGCTTCATCTGCCACGGAAGTGAACAAGGCAACGCTTGAAGTGAAGGTTTTGAATGGTGGCGCGGCCAAGGGAAGCGCCGGAACTTTTACCGAGACCCTCAAGAAAGCGGGCTATACCAAAGCGGCAGTCGGGAATTCGATCAGAGACTATAAGGGGGTCACCGTCTATTTCGCCAAAGACAAAGAAACTGAGGCTCAGGCCCTCAAAGAGGATGTGGTAAAGACATATCCTTCGGCCATCACCGCTCCAGCTCTTGCCAATGACAAGGATTCTGCCTCCGCTCCGCTGGTTGTTATTCTTGGGAGATAATGCGGAGGGCCTTCCTTCTTCAGGCTCTTTCCTAGAGGGAGTAGATTTTTCAGCTCGACACCTTCTTCATGAAAGCTATACTCCTTTTTTTTCAACAGCGTTTTATCAAGAGGAAAGTAGCGACTGTTTGCTTTACTTTCCTTTTTGTTTTTCCAGCCAGTACCAATTTCAAGCTGAAAGACTACAACTATGGCGGCGGGGGCGTGGGCGATTCGAACTCTTCTAGTTATAGAATAGAGGGGACAGCCGGAGAGCAGAACGCGACGACTCTCAACGGTACGACCTATGATTTGGGGCCTGGATTGGAATACACCAATCAGGCCAATGTTCCCCCAGCACCTACTTTTACCAATCCGGCCAATTACTACAACAAGCTGAAGCTGGTTTTGTCCACGGGGAGCAATCCGACGGATACGAAATTCGCCATCGCCATCAGCACGGATAACTTTGCTTCGGACACGCGCTATGTCCAAAGCGACAACACCGTTGGTTCGGCTCTCGGTGCCGAAGACTACCAGACATATGCTACATGGGGAGGCGCTGCCGGATTCCTCATCATTGGTCTTTTACCAAGCACTACCTACACGGTGAAAGGGAAGGCCATACAGGGGAGATATACGGAGACGGGCTATGGCCCAACTGCTTCGGTCGCGACCGTCGGAGCCAAACTCACCTTTGACATTGATGTTTCAGCCTCAGATACGGAGACGGGCCCGCCTTTTATCACGAACTTCGGGAGTCTTACTCCGGGGACGGTGACCGATAGCCCTGAGAAGATTTGGGTCGACTTCGATACCAATGCTGAAAATGGCGGGAAGGTCTATGTGGTGGCGAGTAATGCTGGTCTCTTGAGTAGTCGAGCGAGCTATACCATTAGTGCCGTGACGGGGAATCTAACGAGCCTTTCCGAGGGTTTCGGTGCGCAGGGATCGACTGCAACCGAATCGGCCGGAGGGCCATTCGCCATCGCGACGGCCTATAGCCTCGCTTCCAACAATGTGGCTATGACGGACACGATCATCCGTGACATCTTTACCACGAGCGCTCCGATAACAGCCGGTCGCGGGTCCTTCCTTCTCAAGGCTAAGTCTTCTTCAATCACTCCAGCGGCGAGCGACTACACCGAGACACTCACGGTCATTGCCTCAGCGAGTTTTTAAGTAAGACTCTTGACGGATTTCGCTTTTTTCTTGCGAAAAAACGAAGTCTTTCCTATACTGCTTTCAGGGACTAAAACAAAAATCGACTGAATGCAATTTATGTATCGCTTCTTGAATCGAGAGACAGGTATCGCCGTGGCTTTTCTGGTTATCTTTGTTTTTGGCATGGGCCTTTTCTCCATCCCCAGCGCCGAAGCCGCCAACCTCTCTCAGGCCTATGTTCGCCTTGA
>JBDTWF010000047.1:0-9882 GCA_040006815.1 Candidatus Moraniibacteriota bacterium
CAGGGGAAGCCGGCGACAATGATGTATGCCTCCGGATGGCCCTCAAGAATAAAGGGGATCGCGTCGAGAAAATGAAGGATGCCTTTATTCTGGACGAGAGCTCCGGTATAGGTCACGACAAGCGCGTTTTCCGGGATGCTGTATCTTTTTCGGATGTCGGCGCGCGAGGAAAAGCCTGAATCCTGACGCACTTCTACCCCATCCAATGCCGTTACTGGTTCATTCTTGGTCCGAATAGCCCGAATCTCTCGCGTATTGGCCCAGGAACTCGTAACAGCTCGGTCACCGAGATTATCGATAATCTTTTCCACCCACTGAAAGAGTTTTTTCAGTCCACCGATCCGGAGATACGCATGTGAAACCATCTCGCGAGTAAGGCTCCCGTGGAAATCAGCTACGAGCTTCATCTTCCGCCAAAAGAGAGTCTTCTGGATGATCCATCCGATGAGGACTCCCTCGTGCAAGTGACCATGGAGGATGTCCGGTCGCGTCGTCCGAGCCAGGAAAAAGACTTTCCGAATGAGCATGATGTCGAGGAGAATTTTTTGCCAGTCTGGTCCGGCTTCCAGCTTCTTATACCAAAAAAGAAGCCGGAGGATCCGGCGCACCTCCACTTTGCCCGAAAGCCGCGCTGGGAGATCCTGCCCGATATGGTAGGTGGCGACGGTCACCGTATGCCCGCGGCGCTCGAGGGCCAGGGCTTCTTCGAGAATGCGAATGTGCGTTCCCCTGTCCGAAAAGAAAGGCGTCGGCGCGATCATGAGCACTCTCTTTTTCGTTCGGTCCATAGGCATTTAGAGATCGTCAGGCGTTAAAACGACCTTGCTTCCCTCTGCCACTTCGCCCGACAACAGTTTTTTCACCAGAACATCCTCTACGACATCGGAAATGTAGCGATTAATGGAGCGCACCCCGAATTCCGGCTCATAACCCCTCTCTACGAGACGCTCTACCACTCCCGGAGCAAAAATGAGACTCACCCGCTTGTCTCTCGCGAGCTTCGCCGAAAAGACTTCGAGCTTCTTTTGCGTAACACTGCGGATTTCTTCCTGTGTCAAAGCATTGAAGAGGACCACTCCGTCGAAGCGGTTGAGGAATTCTGGGCGGAAGGTATTTTTTTCGATGATCGCATCAATAAAAGTTTTCTTGATATCCTGCATGCTTTCACCCTTTTCGGTAGCGCTCCGGATAAGATCAGCACCGGCGTTCGAAGTGGCAATGATAATCATGTTACGGAAATTCACTCGATGCCCAAATCCATCAGTGACAAAGCCTTCGTCAAGAACCTGCAAAAAGAGATCCAGTACTTGCCGATGAGCCTTCTCTAATTCATCAAGCAAGAGAATAGAGAACGGATGTTCCTTGACCAGATTTGTCAGTCGTCCTGGGATGGCACCATCCGAAGAACCAATAAGATCCGCGATTGACTGCGGGGATTGAAACTCGCTCATGTCAAGGCGCACCATATTCTCCTCGTTGTTGAAGTAAACAGCGGCGAGAGCTTTGGCCGTTTCCGTTTTCCCGACACCCGTCGGTCCGAGGAAGAGAAAGGATCCGATGGGCTTCTTGTTGTTTCCGAGCCCTGCCCGAGCCTTTCTAAAAGCTTCAGCTAATTGCCGGATAGCTTCATGTTGGCCGACAATGCGCTCATGAAGAAGAGTTTCCAAATTTAAAAGCTTTTCTTTCTCCTCCACGCTCACCTCGCCCAAGGGCACGCCAGATTTCAGAGTAAGAAATTCCTCAATCACTTGCTTATCAATAAAATCGCCCTTTGGATTCTTTTCCCAAAAGAGAACAGCTTCCTGCGCCAGATCAATGGCTCGCTCCGGAAAAGGCGTTTCCCAATTGTAACGCTCAGCCGCATCGATGATCGCCGAGAGGCCAGTCAAGGTAAAGACCACTCGATTTTTTTCCAGTCCTTCAAAGTAATTAAGGAGTATGCGTTTCGTCTCTTCATTCTTGGGTTCATCGATCGGTATTGGCTCAAAGTATTTAAGAACGGGTAACTGATGCTCCGTCAGGCGGTGATAGCTTGCCTGCGTGAGCGTCCCGACTATGCGGCAAGTCGGAAGACCGAGATACTCGGAAAGGACATCTCCGAGATGGTTTTCACTTTCGGGCGAGAGATACAGATCAATATTTTCCAATACGAGCACGACATTCCCTGCATATACTGCCTCATTCAAGAGGCTCCGGACAACGGACTTTGGATCCAGGCCATCGCTTCGAGCGCCCGCCATGACCGCTCCGAGATCAAAAAGTCCAATACGAGCTTTATCCAGTAATGGATTCTCAAATTGATTCTCCCGAATAGCTCGAGCCAGAGCATGGACAATGGTTTTTTTTCCAATACCTGGCTCACCGATCAGGAGAGTGCTGTTCTGAACCGGACGAGTGAGTGTCAGCGTCAGCATCTCAAATATCTTCTCGCGACCGATAAGCTCAAACAAGCGATATTCGGAAAAATCCCGCAGGCAAAGGTCCGTCATGGAGCGATCAAGATGGGGGGTATAGCCATAGGCCCAGTATTTGCCGATGGGCGTTTTCTTTTTCAAATTGGACCAAGCGAAAAATTGATGCTTGGCGATACGCTTTTCAAAGGCCAGGCGTTCTCGCTCATAAGCCTCATCAAATTCCTCTCCTTGGATATGGAAAGCACCAAGAGCCTGAGCGAGGCTCTCACGAGAAACGAGGGCTTCCTTGGCGAGATCTTCCCGTTGAAGGCCGAGGCGACCGAGAGACCGGGAGAGCCAGGGAGCGCGACGGAGATCATGCTCCATTGCGTCAACTTCTGTTTCCTGATGCCATACCAATACGGCAAAGAGAAGCATTACGAGAGAAGCCGCAAAAAGCACGAGTACCCAGGGTGACCAAAAGAGAAGCGGAAAGCTCGCGAGAAGGGCTAGGGGTACTATGAGGTAGAGAAGGATGAGAAGCGTGAAGGAAACAACCATCCCAAGGCTCAGAGCGAGGCCAGCCAAGATGACCACGAGGCGCACCAGCATCCCGAGAAAACGAGAGAGAAAATTATTGAAAAATGCCTGCAAGGCAAGAAGCGGATGGAGCCCCCTCCAGGAACGGAAAGCGACATCCCGCCGCCAGGGAAAAACGAGCGTGCGCAGGAGCTCGAAGATATTGGAACGATAAAGGGCATATCGCACATATCCGTGGGCGACACGCATGAAACCATTGAAACCACGCGTATAATACCAGACAAAGAAAGACATCCGATTTTTCTTTACGGAGCACAGAGATATTGTACCTTTTTGGCTTTTAGCTTGGCAAATTGCCGTTTCCTTGAATTTTCAATTATAATGAAGCCACTATGAATCCCGTTAGAGATATTCAATGTATCTTCTATCGGCTTTTTAAAACGATCCTCGCTTCGGACATTTTCATACTCTCTCTAACTTGCTCTCTTTAACGGGATGAAACTTCTGAACTGGTTCCGGACTCTCCCCGCGTTGACCGTCTTCCTCACGGGTTTTCTTCTTTTCGCCTGGAGCGTTCTCTTGCTCGCCCTCTTCAGCGTTTTTTCTCCCTGGCTCATTACTCCTCTCCTCATTCTTTCTGGAGCGTTTTTTGGAAGAGGCCTCTTTGCACTCTGGAAGGAACGGGATTTCTTCCGACTGATTCTCTGGGGACTCTCGATGCTTTTTGCCGCGAGCATCACTCTCACAAGCGAGCCAACAATTTTCTCGGGCCGGGATCAGGGTTCCATCGCCGAAGCCGCCTATCGACTGGCCACCAATCACACACTCACCTTTGAGACTCCTGCTTCGAGAGCCTTCTTTGAAATTTATGGCCCTGGGACGGCTCTCAATTTTCCAGGTTTTGCCTATACCGAAAGTGGAAAACTCGTCACTCAATTTCCCCTCGCCTACACCGCTTGGGTCGGGAGCTTTCTCTCTCTTTTTGGACTGACTGGCTACGGAATCGCCAATCTCGTTCTCCTCGTTTTCTTTCCTTTCCTCTTTTTTGAGCTCCTCTCGCTGTTTGTGCCCCGCTTCCTGGCCTCCGGCGGGACGCTTCTCACGGCCCTTTCTTTCCTCCCGGTGTGGATGGCCAAATACACCCTCTCTGAAAATCTGGCGGCGGTCCTCTTTGTCGGCCTCGCCTTTTCTCTCATAAAATTCATCCAGGAAAAATCTTCAAGTTGGTACTTCCTCACCCTTGCCTTCGCTCTCCTCTTTCCCTTTACCCGGATCGAGGGCTTCGCCTTTCTCATTCTTGTTTTCGTTCTGCTTCTCTCCCGAACCGATATCCGACAATGGATTTTTTCCTCATTTTGGAAACGCGCTTTTCTTCCAGGGAGCGCTTTCTTCCTCCTCTTTCTCCGCGACTTCGTGGTCAACCTCCCCTTCTACAAGATGATCGCCAAGGCGCTTATCAGGCATTCCCAAGAACTTTCGGCTCTCGGCAATCTCCCAGAGTCCTCTGGAGAAATCGGATTGGGCGGCATTTTCCTTTCCTATGGACTCTTCTTCGTCTTTCTCTTCGGATTTCTGGGCATCCTCCTCGCTCTCTCCAAAAAAGAACGCTTTCCGCTTCTCGTTCTCTTCCTCGCTGCGCCAACCCTCATCTATCTCGTAGCACCTTCCATCACCCCTGACCATCCGTGGATGCTCCGGCGGTATTTCTTCAGTCTCTATCCAACATTTGTCTTTTTTTCCGTCATCGGCATTTGGCTCCTCTCTCGTCGTACCGAAGGGAATATCAAAAAATCCTGGGCCCTGTCAGCATTCGCCCTCCTTCTTTTTTTTCAAATAGGAGGCTTCTTTGGCGCCTGGAGTACTACCGAAAATAAAGGCTTTCAAAAAGAAGTTTCCTTCTTCTCTGGACGCTTTGGGGAGCGCGACCTTATCCTTATTGATCGTCTGGTGACGAGCGACCCCTTCGCTCTTCCGACTGGTCCTATGAATTTCCTCGATCAGAAGCAAGCAGTCTATTTCTTCAACCCCAATGATCTCGGACGGCTCGATCGCTCCCGTTTCGACAAGATCTACCTCGTCGCTCCCGCCGAGAGTCTCTCGCTCTATAGCGGTACGCTCGGGGAGAAACTCCTCCCAAGAGAGACGACTACTTTTACAAGAAGCCTCTCTCTTCCTCGTGAAAATGCTTTCTCGCTTCCGGCCCAAGTCACCGTCTCGACCGATAATATCCTCTTTGAAGTCACGCCATAATATGTTCCGACCTCCCGTGGCCATCCCCGAAAACCTCGAACTCCCCTACATTTTCCTCCGGGGACTTCTCTGGTGCGCTGTCTTGGTTCTCGGCGTGCTCTTCTCTCTTGCTCTCCTTTTCCCGGACTTCCAGTACAATTTTTTCTTCGCCACGCCGAAATCGACCAAAAATAATCTCATGAATCCGCGCTTGATGGACAGCACTCCCCGACTCAACGGGAAAATTGATTCTACACAGACACTCACCGTCGATGCTGGAGTCATGGGAGATTTCTCTCTTGCTCGGGTCACAGCCGTGCTTGAGAAGAAATCTGAGCTCCCGACGCAAGTGACCGCCACGCTTCGGCGTTCCTATCGCGCTTTCCTCTACCCGACTGAGAAACCGATTGATGTCTTCCCGCGAGAAGATCTCTTCATCGTGGATGGGACCTACTACGCCCTCCGTGATGGCATCCTCCATCCCTTCGTCAGCGAGAAAGCGTATGCCTCGCGCTACCCAGAAAGCTTTGCCACGAGAGAAAACCAAGACTTTCTCAAGCGCTATCTCGTTTCGGAGGACTTCCTCGGTTTCCGGGTAGGGACACTCCTTTCCTTCGCTGATGGCGTCTTCATTGTTACGAGCGACACCGAAATCCGCCCTGTGGGAAGTGCTGACATTTTTCTCACCCTTGGCTACCGCTTTGAGGATGTTCTCTCGGCAAGCGAGGAGGATCTCGGTATCTACAAGCGTGGGCGCATCTTCATCCTCGGAGCTGTCCACCCTGACGGGACGCTTTTCCAGGATACTGACACAAAAATAATCTACACGATCGAGAATGAAACGAAGCGATCGATCACTGACGAGAGTTACAAAAATTTTCTCATGGAAAAACAAGCGCCCATACTGGCCTCAGAAAGCAGGGCTGAAGTAACCACAAGCTGTATTCTCAGGCCTGGCGTTTTCCCACGCACCCTCTCCTGCAAGACGCCTATCGAAAATCTCAGAGAGAATCCCGGAAGCGACTACGAACTCACTCTCTCTAATCCGGATACAGAAATCAATATTAACACCCTCACTCTCTCCCTCGAAACGAAAAAGAGTACACAGAATGTCATGACCCTCCTCTCACAGTTGAAACAGCGCCTTTTTAATCGCTTCGGCTATGGAAATTAAAATCTTCTTTGCTCGGTATCTGGACCGCTTCGCGAGAGAAGGCTATCTGGCTCTTGCCTACGCTCTTCTCTTGGAAATACTCGCCATTGGCTTTGTCGTTTTCGCCGGACTGTTCACTCTCGAGACGCTCCTCCCCACCTATATCACTGCGCGCCTCTCGCTTGCCAAGCTCTTCTTCCTTCTCTTACTATCCGTCTTTTTGCTCATAGCTATCGGGAAGTCGGCCGGCATCCGCTTTACCGAAAAACCAAAAAAAATAGGCTTCCTTCTCTGGGGAGCCTGCGTCTGGGGTGTTGGTTTGAGTGCTCTCTCTCTTTATAAATTTCCCCTCTGGAGCATTCCTCTCCTCCTCATCCTTTTTGCGGCAATCAGCCATCTTTTTTGGAAACTCTTCTCGGGAGAGGAGAAGGACTGATCTGTTCGGCCCTTTCTTTAGAGAAGCGACTCAAGGTCGAGAGTCTCGTCGATCCGAATCTGGGCCACGAATTCAGGGACATGGCTCACGAGGATCATGGCTCCCTTGTAGTGACTGAGGGCTTTGGCGATCACAGGAATGTGCCGGAAGTTGATATGATTGGTCGGTTCATCGAGAATGAGGAGACCCGGCTTTTCCGCATAGAGCCGAGCAAAAAGAAGTAGCCCCTTCTGGCCCTCCGAGAGGCTTTCTACTTTGTGCTGGATCAGACTTCCGGGGATGAGAAATTTGGCCGCGATCTTATAGACGACTTCGATATTCTTGTCCTCCATGACTTCAAGGAGAGACTCGGCGACCGTGTGATCAAAATTCAGGTTTGAAAAATCCTGCCGGTAATACCCGACTTTCACCCCGTCGGTGATCTCAGCCCGTTCGGCGTCGCCATTGACAAGCGACTCAAGGAAAGTACTTTTGCCAATGCCATTCGGACCACTCACCAATAGATGCGTGTTGCGCTTGAGATACATCCTGAGCGGCCGGACAAGCGTTTCCTCCGGACGCACCAAACGGACGCTTTTGAGCTTCACAATGGTGCCGATGAATTCCTGAGCCTCAATTTCAAAGGATGGAAGAGTTTTGTCCTCCTGCCGGATGTCCACCTTGTTTTCTTCAAGTTCCTCAGCTAAGGTCCGCATGCGTTTGGCCACCGCGCGAAGTTTCCCTCCCTTGTTGGCAAAGACATTCGCCTGATCCTTCTTTTCCTGAATGGTCCGTTCAAGACGGACATTCTCACTCTGTTCTTTGGCGATCCGTTTCTTTATTTCTTCCACCACATCATAGTAGTCACCCATGTACTGCTCGATCTTGTGGGTAAAGGAATCAAGATAGAGGACTCCTTGCGTGAAGGCGTTCAAAAAATCCGCATCATGGGAAATGACGATGCATGTTTTTTCATACTCCATGAGAAAAACCGTCAGGTGGCCGATCCCCTCCGCATCCAGATTATTGGTCGGTTCATCGAGAAGGAGAATGTCCGGCTCTTGTATGAGCGCTGACGCAAGAAGAAGTCTCGCCTGCTGTCCGCCAGAAAAAGCCTTCATTTTCTTGTCGAGAGAAGGCATAGGGAGATGGACTACATCGAGCACCTCAGCGATAAGTTTTTTGAGGTCCCATTTCTCCTCATGGAAAAACTGGGCAAAGAACTCTTCAACGGTCATATCGAGCTGGTCACGGGGAATAACTTGGCGCGCTATGGAAACGGTGGTGTCTCGATCAATCGACATGCGTCCACGATCAGGCTGTATCTCGCCCGTAATAAGTTTGAAAAGCGAACTCTTGCCAGCCCCATTCTGACCCATGAGCGTGAACTTCGCTCCTCGGCGTACTGAAAAGCTCACCTCATCAAGGATGGGCTTCTTGTGTCCGTATTCGAAAGACACTTCGTCAAATCTGAGAACCACGCTATCTTTAGCCATACATAAAGAAAAAAGCCGGAGAACGGCGTTTTGTATTGTGTCAGAAAATTCTCCTCTTGGCAAGACTCGATCTTCTCTTCATTCTCCGATAAAGGAAAGCGTTTCTCTCGCACAGAGGTCCCAAGAGAACTTTCCCATCTGTTTTCTTCCTTTTTCGACAAGCCTCATTCGAAGTGCCTCCTCATTCCAGAGCCTTCCCATATTTTCTGCAATGCTTGAAACGCTTTTCGCATCGCAGTAAAGAGCTGCATCACCAGCCACTTCCGGAAGACTCGAATTCGAAGCCGCGAGCACCGGCACGCCCGAAGCAAAGGCCTCAAGGATAGGTATGCCAAAGCCTTCGTAGAGCGACGGAAAAACGAAAAAACGCGCTCCTTGGTACAAAGCTCTCAACTCTTCAAACGAAACTTGCCCGGTAAAGATGATGTCGTCTTTGAACGCACTTTTCTCCCAAGTAGCAAAGATGGCGTCCGAAAGCCACGCTCGTTCCCCAGCTAAGACAAGCTTCATGTCTGGAGCTTTTTCTTTGGCCAGAGTAAAGGCCTCAATGAGGCGCGATAAATTCTTCCGCGGCTGAAGAGCACCGACAGACAAGCAATACCTCTGAGGATCGAGTTTATGATTCTTGAGTTTTTCGGATAATTCACTCTCCGCAAGCCTTGTCCCGAAAAGGTCTGCGTCGAAGCCATGGGAGATGACTCGGATCTTTGATTCCAGTACCTTTGGAAAGAAACGGAGAAGATCGCGCTTGGTGGACTCTGAAACGGCAATGATCTTATTGGCGCGGGCGACGGCCCAATCAAGAAACAAGTTGAGTTTGATGACATGCGTCTTGGGAAAGGTTTCCGGATAGATCTTGAAAGCCAAGTCATGCACCGTTACCGTAACCTCCGTTCCCGTAGGAAGAAAATAGGGAGCGGCCTGAATCGGAAGGAAAATCTTTTTCGGTCGTTCACGAAACATCTCGAGAGCGAAGCGCGTCTGCATCCAAGCCAACGGAAAGGGGATAATCCGTTCAGCATAATTGGAAAATGCCGGCGGTGCCAAAGCCGGATTGAATCCACGCTGATGATAGAGCGTGAAATTCTCATCCGGAGCGAGGCTGCCAAAACGCTTGAGAAGCATAGAGAGATACACGCGCGTCCCGTCGATGCGCTCATGGTCAAGATCGGAAGCCTGAATGGCAATGCTCATGCGCGCTCTCTTTTAAGCTTCATTAGTTCAAGCGGTTCAGCAAATTTCATGTTCTCTGGCTGGACATTGAAGTCTTGGATGCTCGCTCCTTGTTCGGAGAAGTAATTGGCCAGTTCCTGAACCCGTTCTTCGGGGGCACTTGCTCCCGCGGAAATTCCGACTGTTTTCACTCCCTCAAACCAGAGGGGATCAAGATGCGAGACATCGTCAAGAAGATATGCGGTCTTCCCTTGCGCTCGAGCCACTTCGGCTAGGCGTTTGGAATTGGAAGAAGTTTCTGAACCGATGATTAGTACCAGGTCGACTTCCTTGGCGAGAGCCTTCACCGCTCCCTGGCGATTGGTAGTCGCGTAACAGATGTCTTGAATGGGCGGGGCTTGGATGCCAGGATATTTTTCCTGAAGCATCATAATAACCTTCTGTGTATCATCGAGAGAAAGGGTCGTTTGCGTGAGATAAACC
>JBDTWF010000048.1:0-10633 GCA_040006815.1 Candidatus Moraniibacteriota bacterium
AAAAAGAGTGAGTGATGCTGTAGCGATAGGTCTGATAGACGATGAAAAATCCAAAAACGACAATAGCCGCCGGGTAAGCCCAAAGCTTTTCCCGAAGCAGGTTCGCGACCAGGAAACCCTTGAGAAGGCCGTGACTCAGAAGATAAAAAGCCGCAAAGTGCTGGCCTCCTACCGTGAACTGGCTCGCCGACGAAAGAAGAGAGGTCGCGATGAAATCACGGGGATCTTCATTGAGTTCTTCCTGGGTTATCGAGTAGAGAGTATGAACGATGAATTCTTGAGAAATGACAAAGAGCGCCAAGCCCCCCACGACCTCGATCACGGCATGGATCCCCTTCAGGATGACGCTCATCTCAAAAAAAAGATGTAGATTCTTTTCTTGAAAAAACTTCTTTAGCATGTCGGTGAAGTCATTCGACAATCAATTTTCCTCGCATCTCCATGTGTCCCTCTCCACACCAGATCGAACAAAAGAATTCAAACGAGCCCGCTTTACTGGCCACAAACTCAATGACGGCGCCCTCGGGAGGAATATCCTGATTCACCCCAAGTTCCGGTATGGCAAGTCCGTGTTGCACATCGGCATTGTGAATGATGAGCCGAACGAGCTCGCCTTGCTTGGCCGTGATGGTGGACGGATCCCAGGCATATTGCCGCACCCCGACATGAATGGTCCGTTCTCCCCTTCCGTTGACTGTTTCCGTACTGGGGGGCGGGAATGCTTCTGAATCATCACTCCCCGTCTTCTCAGGGAGAGGCTCGGTCGGTATCACAAGAGGAAGGGGTTGCTCCGGAATAACCGGCGCGGATTCCTGCTGGCTCCTCTGATCAGTGGAGGGTGGCAGTTGGCTCGGATTATTCTTGAGAACCATCCATGAGACTCCCTCCATGAGCCCCAGGACGAGAAGAGGAATGATGATGTACAGTACTTTCTTCATCCGTTAGCTTTGCGCGTCAATCTCGAAGGGATACATTCCCATTCCACAAGTGCCATTCAAGACGCCTGGCTGGAGCTCTCCGAGAGCGATGTCCGTGGTGCCCGAAGAGGGAAGGGATTTGCTAATTTTCATACTTGGAATACGCACCTGGGACGAACAGTCAAAAGTCCCCTTCGTATTGAAGCGGAGTATCGTCGGAATCCCAGCCTTGGCATTGCTCACGCGCGGGAGATAGCCTCCCTTGGCCGTTATCTCGATTACCTGCTGGCCATTCACGATGGAGACATTGCCTCCCGTCGTTCCGGAAGACGCAGGGGATGGTGCCCCGGAATTGCTTGAAAGCATGAGCCAGCCGACGCCGATGAAGCCGACCACGATGAGAACGCCAAAAATAACGAGGGGGTTTTTCATAGGCTAAAAGTTAAAAATAGGAGGAAGGATGCCGATAATGACGAGGCTATTGATGAGGTTGAAGAGAGCAAACAAGATAACGATGAGCCCGGCACTCTTGAAGAAGACACCGGCCTTAGAACTCTTTTGGCTGCTGAATGAGCTGAAGCTCAAGAGAGCGAGCACCGGAAGCGTCCCAAGGGCGAAAGCGAGCATGGTGAGAGCACCGCTCTGGAAACTTCCCGTTGACAGGGTATAGAGTTGCATGGATTGCGTGAAGCCACAAGGGAGAAAAAAGGTGGCGATACCCACAAGAAGAGGCGTCAGGCGGTGATTGAGTTTGGAAACCCCATAGGCATGCCTCGAGAGGAATTTCGGGATGGTTGGCTGGAGCTTTTTGGCCCAGGGGAAAACATCCAAAAGATTGATGCCAAGGAAAAGCATCACCATGCCGATAAGGAAACTCAAAACAAAGGTTGCGGTCGTATTGAGAGAGAAGTTGGCCCCGAGCGCCCCGATGGCTCCCCCGAGAAGGAAGAAGGATGCCAAGCGACCCCCATGAAAGAGAAGCTGAGGCTTGACGCGATCCCCCTCTTTGGCAAAGGTAGCGGACATGGAAAGAACCAGTCCCCCGACGACCGCCATGCAGGTGGAGAGCGAGGCGATGACACCGATGAGAAAGGCCGTCCCGTACGAAACGCTCTCCGTGTTGACGAGATTGACGAAACCAGTCTTTTGAAGCGTGACAAAGAGGAGAGCGAAGAGGAGAGCGACCGGCATGGCTATTTTGAAATCAGCCCAATTCTTGGTTGTTTCTTGTTTTTCGACTGAAAGACTGTAGCCGTGCTTCTCAAGCAAACCGCTAAGCTCCTCTGCGATCGACTCCGGCGACATGTCCCCGAAATCTCCATGGATCAGAACGGAGTGCGTCTTCAGGCTCGACTTGGCAGACGAGACCCGAGAGTCTTCCTTGAGCTCGCTCTCGGTAAGGAGAATGCAGGCCTGGCAATGCATCCCCGTGACATAAAACTTGTGTGTTTGTGCTTGATTTTCCATTCCGTGAAGATTAAAGTTTTTTGGCTTTGATGCGAAGGGAATTCCCCACGACCGAGACGCTTGAGAACGCCATGGCGAGCCCTGCAAAGACCGGACTCAAGAGCCAGCCGAAGAACGGATAGAAGAGGCCGCCCGCCAGCGGGATGCCCACCACATTATAGGCAAAAGCCCAGAAAAGATTCTGCTTGATGCCTCGCATGGTCAATCGCGAAAGATGGATGGCTTTAACGATCTTCGAGATGTCTCCATGGAGAAGAGTGATGCCGGCCGTTTCAATGGCGACATCCGTCCCGGTAGCCATGGCGATTCCCACAGTGGCCTCGGCAAGAGCCGGAGCATCGTTCACTCCGTCCCCGGCCATGGCAACGATCTTCCCCTTACTCTGGAGCTCTTTGATGACCATCAGCTTTCCCTCGGGGAGAACTTCGGCCACGACTTCATCGATACCGACTTCTTTGGCAATCGCTTCCGCTGTATTGCGATCGTCTCCCGTCAGCATGATGGTCTTGATTCCCATCTTGTGAAGGCGCGCGAGGGCCTCTTTGGCCTCCGGCTTGATGGCATCGGCGATCATGACAACGGCCAGAACTTTTTCTTTCGTCGCCAAGAGAACCGGCGTCTTTCCCTGCTTGGTTTGCTCTTCGATCTTCAGAGCGTCTACGGAAAGTCCGAGATCCTGCATCAGCTTTGCATTTCCGACGAAGTATTCACTCCCTTCTATCCTTCCCCTTACTCCCTTCCCCTTGATGGCTTCAAACGCTTCGCTTTGGAGGAGAGTGATGTTTTTTTCTTTCGCGTAGACAAGAACCGCGTGCGCGATCGGGTGTTCCGACTTCGTCTCAAGGGTCGCAAGAATGGCAATCAGCTCTTCATCGGACTTCTCTGAAAAGTTTTGGAGAGAAATCAGTTCGGGCTTTCCCTTGGTAATGGTCCCTGTTTTGTCCAAGACCAGAGTATCGATCGTATGCAGTTTTTCGAGAGTCTCGGCGTCCTTGATGAGGATGCCTTCCTTGGCTCCTTTCCCCACCCCGACAATAATGCCGATCGGCGTAGCGAGGCCCAGGGCGCATGGACACGCAATGACCAGGATGCCGACAAACGAAACGAGGCCGAATGAGAGGGCTTGGGAGAATCCGAGAAACTGCGTTCCGATGAGGAGCCACAGGCCAAAGGTCACAAAGGCAATGACTAAAACGACCGGCACGAAGACGCTCGAGATCTTATCCGCCAAAGCCTGAATGGGCGCCTTGCTCCCCTGTGCCTCTTCCACCATTTTGATAATGTGTGCAAGCAGGGTTTCCGAACCGACCTTGGTCGCCCGAAAAGTGAATGAGCCAGTTGTGTTGATGGTTCCCGCCACGACGGAATCCCCTTCTTCCTTCCCCACCGGATTGGGCTCGCCGGTGACGAGACTCTCGTCGACATAGGATGCGCCGTCGGTGAGAACTCCATCCACCGGGATCTTTCCGGCGGGCTTTACAATAATAAGTTCGCCCGTTTGAACTTGATCAATCGGAATCTCAATTTCTTGACCGTCACGAAGAACCAGGGCCGTCTTGGCCTGAAGATTGAGAAGTTTTTCGATAGCATCTCCGGTTTTCAGCTTGGAGCGTGCCTCGAGATATTTCCCAAGGGCGATGAAGGCAATAACGACGATCGTCACATCATAATAGGTGTTTCGGACATCAATGAAGGGAGCGAGGCTTTCTTCAAAAGCGGTCACGATGAAACTGTAGAAAAAAGCGACTGAAGTACCAATGCCGATAAGCGTATCCATGTTGGCCTTCCCATAGCGGAGAAATCGGTAGAATCCGAGGAGGTAGGGCTTGCCCACGACGAAAAGCGTGTAGGTCGCCATGATCGGTAAGAGGTGATGAAAGAATTCTTCCCAAAAAAGCGACATCTCCGACAAGAGATCGAACTCGGCAAAGATGTCCCAGCCCATGATGAAAATACTGATGATGGCGAGTGGAATAGCAGAACGAAGAAGATTCCCCATGTCCGAAAGCTCCTTCTCTTTCTCTTTCTTGGATTGGCTCAAGCCGAGATGCGCGGCATGCTCATCAGGCGACATCCCCATGGCGTCCGCCGATTTCTCCTCAGGGATGATGAGCGAGTACCCGAGCGGCTCTATGGTCTCTGAAAGACGCTCTGGACTAATCTTTGTAGCATCAAAATCTACCTTTACGCTTTCCGTACCGTAGTTGGCGGATGCAGAATGCACTCCCTCCACCTTCTTGAAAGTTTTTTCGATAATGGCCGAGCAAGAAGCGCAGTGCATGCCACGAATCTTGTAGGTATTTGTATGGTTCATGTGTCCTTTATTTTCTTTTTAGACGATATACCTTGAGAATTTCATCCTTGGCCTTGGCTTCCTTTCCGCTTTTTATCTGATGGATGACGCATGACCCGAGATGACTCTCCATCATGGCGTCCTCGATGACCGTCAGCCCCTGCTTCACGGCAGAACTCTGGGTGATGACATCAATGCAGTAGGCGTCTCTCTCGAGCATGTCCTGAAGCCCACGCACCTGCCCCTCAATGATTTTGAGGCGACGGATAAGTTTTTTCTTCGTTCCATTTATAATTTTTGACATATTCTTAATATACACCCCTCGGGGGGTATAGTCAATCCTCTTTTATCGAAAACTCTTCTCTAAAGGCCAATCTGAAATTAAAGAAGGGGGGCTCTCCGCATAAGCCCCCCTCCATTCCAATATCCCACCCCTACAACGGGTGTCGCAAAGAAAAGCGGTAAAAGATCACCTTTGGATGCGGTTATAGAGAAGCACAAAGAGCCATACTCCAAGAGCCGCCAGGAGATTCCAGAGAATGAGGCCCGAAAGGAAGCTCCCAAAAGTCAGAATGCTCTCCCCCAGGTTCGCCTTGGAATGCAGAGCGTAGAGCATGAAGTCTGCCCGGATTGAGGGAAAGAGGAGAACGCCAAAGAAACAGACGGTATAAACGATGCTCACCCAAAGAGCCACCACCTTCAACAAATGCATTATGTTGGACATAGTGAATATGTAAGCGACTTATTTATTCGATTGAGTCAATCACTTTTTTCAACTTTTGCTCAACTTCTCGCGCAATCAATGCAAGCACAGGGTCATCGACCATACCCATCGCGACCGTAGGAAGAATCGAAGAAACAAAGATGTTTCCTTCGTCTTCATACACAATCACATTGCACGGGAGAAGAAGCCCGACCTTCTTTTCTGCCTGGAGGGCCCTGTAGGCGAGAGGTGGATTACAGGCACCGAGAATAAGATACGGGGGGTGTTCAGCATTCAGTTTTTTCTTGAGCGTCGCTTGAACATCGATCTCCGTAAGTATTCCGAAACCCTCCGTGGCTAGCGCACCTTTGGCTTTTTCCACAACCTCAAGGAAGGTGCCGTTTACTTTCTTCGTGTAGCCGTATTCCATATATTTGCCAAGACTTATCGTTTTTCATTCATCAGATCTATTCTACTCCCTTTTACGAAGATACTCTCATGAAGAGATAGATCATCAAGAGGGCGAAGAAGACACCTGCTATTCCCATGACAAGAGAATTTGTTTGTGGCTTTTGTGGCTGGATGTCGTTTTCTAGAACCTGCTTTTTCTCTTTGTGATCTCCACAGCAGTTCATATGCTTGGCATTACTTGTTAAGCTCCGCTATCTTCTGAATAAGCTTGGCGTTATTGTTGGCCATATTCGGATCATCATAGACATAGCGGACGACACCCTCTTTGTCCAAAACAATATAGGTATGGCCGGGAATGGATCCCTTGTGCATCGAGGAAGGCAGGGCGAGAAGCCCGAGCTCCCGTGAAACCGTGGCCCCCTGATCAAAGAGAAGTGTTGCTTTGGAGAGCCCTGGCATTTTCGTCATGGCCTGTTGCCATTGTTCCGGACGATCAACCACAACAGAGAAAGCTACCGTATCTTCTGTATTGAGCTTGGGATCCGCCCCAAGAGCAGCGACTTGGTTCCAACAAGCCGGATAGCACATGATTCCTTCATTAAAGAACAAGATTATATTCTTTCCCCGTAGGTTATCGGGAGAGTATGCTTTTCCGTCTTTGTCCGTCAATTGCATGCTCGGGGCTGGATTTCCAACAAGCGAATCAAGCGAGGGAATTCCGCTTGTCGCGCTACTTTTCACCGAAGACTTGGGAGAGGAAAGGTAGAGAAGCAAACCAATAACTCCAAGGACTCCTCCAACAATAAGAACGAGCCGGAGAGGAAACTTTTTCCCTGAATTCTCCTGATTGGACTTACTCATAATTCTTTGATTGCTTAACAAATAATCTAACAAGAAAAAGAACAATGACGATAACGACAAGAGCCCATACGAACTCAGGAACCACGGAGGTAAAGCGACTTACTTTACTCAGGGTGCCTGCGAGAAACAAATTCATTTCAAGCTGATAATCAGAGCGCATGTCCACGCGATTGTTGAAGGCGAGATAAGTAATGTATCCGCCCATGGCGAGGAAAATGAGCCCGGAGATAAGCTCTGAAATCGTGATCGTCCAAACCCTCCCCCAAAGACTGAGGGTGATCGTTTTCTTCACGCTAGAAAGTTTCTTCGCAAGATCCACTCGATCGAGGAACACCGAGACGATGAAGAGCGGGAGAACCAGTCCGATGACATACGCAAGTGTGTAGACAAGCCCCCAGATGAGCTTCCCGCTTGTGACAGAGAGAGCGAGGACCCCCGCAAGAACCGGTGCACAACATGTAGTGGCAATAGCCGAAAAGATTCCTAAGAGATAGATGGAGCTTACCCGCCGCTTGAGGCGATCCCGTATGGAAGTCGGAACGCCTATGCTTTTTCCGAGAAGCAGAGAAGCACCGAGGACGATGAGGAAAACACCTCCGACAAGGAAGATCTGACTATGGTACCGACTGAAGAGTCCGGCAAGGAATGTCGCTCCCAGACCAATCGGAAGAAATACCGTGAGAATTCCAAGGAAGAATACAAATGTCATCGAGTAAACCTTGTATTTTTCCTGGAAGATATTCCCGAGATAGGATGGGAGAAGCACCGAGATACAGCAAGGGGCGAAGAGGGCCGCGATACCTGCGACGAAAGCCGCGACAATGGATGCGCTGACTAGCATGTCCATAGGCGTAGCTTATGCGAATAAACATCGACAGTATGGGTCATATTTTTTGAGGATGAAGGAATTAAGAAGTGATGCGCTTTTTAGGGTTTGGGTCCCCACCGGAATACCCTGTCCACACCAGCCACCTGAGAGAGAGTCAACTGGATACTTGAAGGGAGGGGCCTCGGGACCGGGAAGAAAAGCTTCCCATTGATGTGATGACCCCCCGGGCGAGGTCCTTCCCAAGACAATGGCTTGTAGACATTCCCCTTTCCGTCCGTAAGTACCGCTATCTGGAGGAGGTCCTGATCCAAATCTCCGGAATGAGTATTCAGCCCAATCTCCCATTCCCAGGTTTGGCTTTCAGGAAGAATATTCCCTGGAGTAACGGCGATGGTAATGTCATTTTCGACGCTTGTCTGTTCCCCTAGCCAAGAAGCCTCTTCTTCAAGAACGCTCTTCCCAGATGGAACATTTCTGCTCATCAGAAGAAAGACCGTGATAATGAAAAGGGCAAGGCTGATGAAGACGATTCCTTTAGAGAGGTTCATAGGCGTGTCTGAGTTTTTGAGTTTTTTGGAACAGAGAGAGGATGCCAACGAGACTGAACACAAGCCCTACCTGGAAGAATTCCTCCTGGTATCGATCTATGACCGCGACTGCCCCAGTAACCCCAAGGAGCGGAATAACGCTCACGAGATAGTGAGTGCAACAGGAAAGCATGGCGAAGGTGGAGGTGGTTGAGGTAGTCGCCAGTGTTCCCTTGGGCATTTTCGAGCAGTGTAAGGCCTTGAGGTAAGTGTAGAGGCCAATCTGAATGCCGAATCCGAGCGCGAGGAAAAGGAGATAATACCAGAATGTTCTCCATTGCTCCTGAGTGAATGCCCATCCCGATATGAAGCTCACAACTGAAAAATACAGAGTGAGCAGGGCTACCGTTGCAGCTATTCCTTTTGTCAGAGATTTCTGAAACATACTAGACTCCACACCCCCCTTTCCCGCGAGGAGCCTGTTCCGGCGTAACCTGAGTCAAGAGCTTCTGATAGCCTTGAGCGGAAGAGTACTCAGCACTGAGAACCGCTTCCGGACTGACTTTGTCCCAGGAAGTTCCCTGCTTCTTGAAGAAGGAAGCGATGGTGAGGTAATTGTCGGGAAACCAATAAGAATTTACCGTAAGAGCCGCCTTGTACATATCCTGTTCAGAAACACCCTGGCTCGCCATCAGTTCAAGAAGAGCAAGCATGGCCATACCGTGATTACAGTCCGGGAAATGAGTCGAATTCCCGCAACAAGGACGGAAGACGCCTCGAGAAACCTTCTCTACACGGGCTTGCTGCTCAGTCGTAAGACGAATGAACCGGTGCATTGAATAGTGATCCATAGGCTTTCCAGTCGAGAGTGTCCAGCCTCCCGTTGAAGCGAATTTTCCCGCTCCACCATACTCTTTTTTCTGCATTTCTCCCAGATCAAGAATCTCATTCTTATTTCCTAACCCGAGAGCCCAGAGCAAATTCAGGATAGTCCCAGAATTTTCTGCCGTAATTTTTATTTTCTCGTTTCCTCCCTCGAGAAGCATCTTCTGCATGTCAATCGGTAGGCCTCCCCGCTCCTTGTAAAGCGCCTGGAATTTTGCGGGATCAATGACGCCACTTGCAACCATTTGCTTCCCAAGATCTCCCCATGTCGCCGGAAGCTCCACGCCCGTCGTAGGAATAACTGCTGCCAGAAGAGCTGGGTCGGTTGCTGATTCTGGGCCCTTGTCGGTAGCAAGCTGAGGAGGGAGGGACTGAGAAGTCGTCTTCCCGAGGATCTTTTGAAGCAATGGACTCCTCGTCACGGTCACACTCACATCAAACAGCATATTGACAACCAGAATGACCAACGCGACCATCCCAATCATCTCGAGAGAGGTAAATTTTTTGAACCCCTCAAACAGATTCCTCGTTCTTGATCGGAAACCCGCTTCCGGTATGCCGCTCTCTTCTTGCCTTATTTCTGAAGAACTTTCCGAAGCAACTATCGGCTCCCCTTTATCGATTTTGTCCATAAAAACAAATGTTTAGATTAATTTTTTATTCCTTACAACAATCCAAGAGCTTATTGATGAGATCTTCCTCTGTTCTCGGGCCATCATTCCTCTCGGTTTTGAGCTCAGATGTGCTCACAAGTTTCAGGCGTAACATCCAGAAAAGTGAGTAGAGTTCATATGCCTTATCAAACATTTCCTTCGCCTCGCTTTTCTTTTTTTCACCCTGAAGCTTTGTCCCGACCTCCATCAGTCGCATACTGGCGGCGAGAAGATGTTTACTGATACACCATGTCTCTCCCTCGGTAACCTCGATCATTCGGGCGAGAAGGGATTTTCTCATCTCTCGAACCCGCGAGAGAAGATCAAAATATTCTTCTTTCTTTGTTTTTTCAGCCGTAAAGAAGAAATGCTCCTCCAAACTCACCAGATTCATGATCGCAATGCTGAGGTCCTCCTCGAGAGAAAGATCTACCGTGCCACTCTTTCGAAGATCGTTTACTTTTTGAATGAATTGCTGCTCATTTAAAGCTAGCGTCATAGCATGGATTCAATTAATAGAGAACAGAAAAAAGCACCTTCTGTGGGGTGCTCGGTTGAAAGATTTGCAAATATTTTCCTTCTCTAAGAAGTCAAGATTTTGCAGCCTCCAGCCGGCACCTAAAAAGGAGGCTGGCTGAATCTCGCTTCTCCATAAGGACAAGCCAAGAACGAAGCAGAAGCTGTGCAGAATGCTCCCACTCCCCCCTTAATCGTCGACGGAGTCCGTAGAGACGGCCGCGTTCTCTTCGGAGAATGCTTTCCACAATGAACCGAGACAACGGAAAGATGGAGAGTATCAGGAAGAACGCAAGGATAAAGTATCCCGGTTGCACGAGTAAGAGGAAAAAACTTTGATAAGCAGCGAGATGATGAGTCGCCATACTGAGTGAACCCGTAAGACACGGCACACCAGTAACGGTAGAAGCGAAACAGGAATTTTCAGTACCCATGTCATGCTGTGCCATAGGAAAACCGAAAAGCATAAGTGCTAAAAATCCAAACGCAACAATTACTGATAGTGTACGAAGCATATTTTTCTCTATTCTACACCCCCCTGGGGGTATGTCAAGAGCGTTCTGAAAGAGAA
>JBDTWF010000049.1:0-5784 GCA_040006815.1 Candidatus Moraniibacteriota bacterium
CCGCTGTCGCCGTGTAGGGAGCGATGTAGTTGTCGAGGATCTTGGAGCCAGCCGTCGTACGCACCCCCGCGACGCAAAGATTATCCTTCAAAGCCCCAGGAATTCCAGCCAAAAGATCCATCTCTTCACCTTTCTTGAAACGCGCATCCACCTCATCCGCTTTCGCGAGAGCCTCCTCCTTCATGACCGTGAGAAAAGCATTCAAGTCTGGATTTTTTTCTTCGATCGTCTTCAAATAACCCTCGGAAAGAGAGCGGGCCGTGATCTCACCCTTTTTCAGTTTTTCGTGCAGTTCTCGGATCATAGTACTAGAAGACGGAACGAACTTTCGTATAACCATCCTTGGTCATGGGCATGTTCTTGAGAATGCCCTCACGCTCAGAAGATGGCGCGGGTCGCACTTCATCAGGAGAAACCGAGTTTTCCCGCCCGGTAATGTGTCCAATAGGCTCCACCCCTTCTGTGTTTGCTTCCTTCAACGCCGAAAACCAATCCAACACATCCGAGAGGTTGTGCCGGTATTTCTCCGTCTCTTCTTCGGTCAGACCGATCCGAGCCAGGAGAGCGATATTTTTTACTTCATCATGAGAAAGCATCTACGCTTGCATGAGCTTTATAAAACCTTTTTCATCAAGGGTGACGACTTGAAGTTCGCGCGCTTTATCGTACTTGCTTCCCGGATCCTTGCCAGCCACCACGAAATTGGTTTTTTGGCTTACTGAAGAGCTTACTGAGCCACCTAATTCCTTAATCTTACGCTTGGCCTCATCCCTTGTAAAGCGCTCGAACTCCCCCGTCAGAACAAAGGTTTTCCCGAAAAAAGGGAGTTTTTCAGTCTTGCGGACTTCCGGGAGAAGAATCTCGATGCTTACTTTTTCGAAATGCCGAAACAACTCCTCGTGTTCAGAATCATGAAACCAGTCAAAAAGACTCTCCGCGCTTTTAGCTCCGATGTCCTCCATGGCCTCCCAGTCTTCTCTCGAAAGACCCGCCGCTTCTCGGAAAAGCATCTCTGGAGGCATTTTTTTGCGTTTCATGTGACGAGCAATTTCCAAAGCGAGAGATTCCGCCGTCTCCTCTCCCACATGCCGAATTCCAAGAGCAAAAATAAGGCGATGAAGAGGTATTTTTTTGGCGCGCTCAATGGCCTGAGCTAACTTTTCAGCCGACTTTTCAGCAAAGCGCTCAAGCGGAGCCAGATCGCCGGAGGTCAATTCAAAAATGTCTGAGAGTCTCGCCACGAGACCCTCTCCCATGAGTTGTTCAACAATCTTTTCCCCAAGGCCGACAATGTCAAAGCCTTTTCTCGAAACCGCGTGAATAATGGCCTCCCGCTCCTGAGCAAAGCACTTGGGATTGACGCAATAAAGTGCCGCAGAGTATTCGATCTTTCCATTCTTTTCCGAAAGAACTTTCCGCTCGACAAGACTTCCGCACTTGGGGCAATGCGTCGGCATGTGAAAGACTTTTTCTTTTCCACTCCGCAGGTCCTTGAGAACAGAAACCACCTCAGGGATGATGTCTCCTGCTTTCCGGATGATGACGGTATCCCCGATACGCACATCGAGACGGGTAATCTCATCCGCGTTGTGAAGCGACGCTCGTGAAACCGTCGTTCCTGCGAGAGGCAGGGGCATGAGATGGGCCACTGGAGTGAGTGCCCCTGTCCGACCAATCTGAACGGTGATATCCTCAACCGTCGTCGTTCCCTCTTCGGCCGGAAATTTGTAGGCCACTCCAAAACGCGGCGATTTTCCGGTGTACCCCAGAGCTTCTTGGAGAGAAACCTCATCCACCTTGATCACCACGCCATCCAATCCATACGGGAGCTCGGCGCGCTTCGCATTCCATTCTTCGGCATAGTTCTCAACCTGAGAAATGTTCTCCATGAGAGCCGCGTGCGGATTCACCTTGAAGCCAAGCTCGCGTAAGAGATTCAATTCTGCTTTTTGCGTCTGAGGAAGAGGCAGCTCCGTGAGCGAATCGATGTCGTAAATGAATGAGTCAAGCTTGCGACTGGCTGTGATGCGTGAATCCAGCTGACGAATGGCTCCTGCGGCGGCATTTCTTGGATTGGCGAAAAGTGCCTCCCCCCTTTCTTGGCGCTCATTATTGATACGCTCCAGCTCCTTCTTGGGAAGCCAAGCCTCTCCAACGACGATTATGTCGACCGGCTTTTTGAGAACAAGAGGAAGGCTTTGGATAGTTTTGAGATTTTGTGTCACATCTTCCCCGACTTCGCCGTTTCCGCGAGTTGTTCCCCTGACGAAAATCCCCTTCTTATAGGTCAAAATGATTTTGAGCCCGTCTATTTTGAGCTCGGCGACATACGAAGGCTCCTTGTCACCCAGTCCACTTTTTTCCAAGAAACGCTTCAAGCGCTCATCCCAGGCAATAAGCCCGGCTTCATCAAAAACATCATCAAAAGACCACTGCCGTACCGTATGGCGCACTTTTTCAAAGCTTTTCCGTGGCTCCCCTCCTACTCGGGAAGTCGGACTGGTCGAACTTTGGAATTGCGGATACTCGCGCTCCAAGTCCTCGAGTTCTCGAAAAAGAGAATCATACGCCTCATCAGATATCTCTGGCGCATCTTCGACATGATAAAGGCTTCGATGACGATCCAGCGTCTCGCGTAATTTTTCAATCCGTAAGCAGACTTCAGCGTCTTTCATATTCCCCCTCTTTAGAGACCGACATAGTTGAAATCACGAAGTGACACGGTGGTTTGGAGTGTTGCTGGTCTACTCGTCCATCCGAATGTGATCGAAAAAGTGACCTTTCCGACAATACTTCCGGCACTCGCAATCGGTGTCGAGCGTACAATCGAGATACTTGATCCCGTAATACCCCTTGAGACAAGAAACCCTACGCGATCAGCTGCCGTCCATGCATTGGCCACTGCATAGGCGGAACAGGCGGCAAAGTTGAGGTCAGGAGAAGAAAGAGCAAATCCATGAGCGTACTTCAAAAGACCTCCATTCCCTGCGGCATTCAAATTATAGCCGATACAGCGGTTTTGAGAGTAATCAAAGAATGCTACTCGAGTACTCACACCGTCCGAAAACGAACCAACAATGCTACTCGTGCGCAGTTCCTTGGCCATGATATTGGTCGCAAACTGAGCACTTTCGAGAGTTCTCTGAAGCTCGCGCGTTTGACGGTACGCCTTGAAGCCCGTTCCGAATATCTGAATCACGGCCATCATGATGATGGTAAAAACGGCGAGAGCGGCGACGACCTCGATGAGAGTAAAGCCCTGTCTGGCCGACAGGGAGGCTTTTCGATTGTGGGATGAAAGCATCATGTTATTTCCAGGCCGTCAAAAAAAGTTCAGTATAGACGCACTTATTGAAAGTCGTGCACCAGGCCGGATTGAGATTATTCCCTGGATCTTGCCAGGTGACAAAGCTCTGCACCCGATAGCGCGTATCAATCCCTAATCCGGAAGAGATTGTTTTGATCACTCGATAGTAGCGCCCCGTGGTTCCTGTGTGTTGATAGAATCCACCCGTCAGTTGCAATGCCGGGTTTGGATTAGCACAATCAAACGGCCCATCGTAGTCAATGCTACAGCGTATATTGCCCCCGGAATCAAAGCCATTGAAAGGATCACACAGGCCGGCCGTCGAAGAGGCGCAAGCCCCCGCTTTGTTCTTTTCTCGATAGACGAGATTATTGTCCCGAACATTTCGGACCAGTTCCACTCCCTCTTGGGCCAGTTCAGAAGCAATGATAAGGTCCTGCGTATCCCCGGTCGTCCGGTAGGAAAAGGTAATGAGGCCAATGACAGAGAACATACCAATGGTAAGAACTGCTCCAGCCAATATCGCTTCCCCCATGGAGAAAGCGGGTAAGCTTTTTTTTCGGATGAAAGATAAAATAGATAGCATACTTTTTTTATGGGCAAGTCCCCCCAACGACTGTCTCTTTGACCAATCCTGCGGCATAGACACAGACAGAGGCACTCTGAGAGGATTTGTTGAGTTGATAGGGAAGAGCCCCCGATCCGAGGTTTACAAAACTACTTCCATTCCAAGTAGCGGTCTCCCCCCGAGGGAGAGCAAAGTAAACATTATTGGGATTTAAATCGCTAAAGGTGACGCCTCCGGCAAGCGTTACCGTCTGGATAACCACTGGGTTTCCGCAGTTTCCAGTGACTGGATCCCTTGAGGAAACGAGGTACTGATAGGTATTGAGGGCAAGAGGATTAATTCCAAATCCAAAATAACAGGCACTCCCCCCTAAACTGTTTTTCTTCCCAGTAAGCGCATAGTTCTGTACCTCCCTAATGCCGGCGGCGGCTTGCTGGATGGACTGCTGAATATCTCGCGCGACGCGTTGACTGCTCACACTCACCAGCATAATCGCCGAAGTGACGCTAATAATAGCAATAACAATCATGACTTCGATGAGGGTAAAAGCCGATTCTTTTTTCTTGAGGAAAATCTTGAGATGCATAGCTCTATTGTACCCCATCCTGACGCAACTCAAAAGCGTTGAGAGACAAAGAATGATCACACCTCCAGAAACCATTCTTTTTTCAGAAAGAGACCCCGGGAAAGAGAAAGTAATAGAGCCACGGAGGATTGAGGACTTGAATCAAGAGGAGAAGGACGGTCGCCACGCAAAGGTATGGAGCAAAAGGAATCTGAGAAGAGAGCTCCTTCTTTTTCATGATAAGAAGCACAATGGCTACTAGAGCGCCAAGAGTAAAGGAAAGCGTGAGAAGAAAAAGGACGGCCGTCGGGCCGACGGCGAGACCAGCAATGAAGGCCAGCCAGACATCACCCATCCCCATCCAGCGCTCCCGGGACATCCAAACCAAAAGATAGAAGAAGAGAGCGGCCAATCCCCCGCCGAGAAGCCCCCTGCTCAGTGGCCAAGAAAGAAAATCAGTTTGTCCTAAGGAAAACCAAGAGGCTCCGATGAGATAGACAACGCCTCCTCCCACGCCGAAAAGAAGGAAGCTGAGGGGTATTTCCATGTGCCCGAGATCATACACGGAAATAAGAAGGAGGACGGAAAAAAGAAAACACCACCAAGAGGCGACGAGCCAGGAAGAAGGTTCTTCTAAGCGGAAAACAAGAAGACCCGAAAGACCGAAGAGGAGCCCGGTGGCCAACTCGACCAGAGGGTATTGAAACGATATGCGCACTCCACACTTTCGACACTGCCCCCGAAGAAGGATGAAGCTCAAGAGGGGGATGTTGTCATACCAATGAATAAGAGCACCGCAGGAGCGACAGTGTGAACGACCGCCGAGGGAGCCGTTCTTCTCCGTGCGGAAAAGCACCACATTGAGAAAACTCCCAATGATAAGTCCAAAAAGAAAGAAGATGAGGATCGTCGGAAACATACTTCATTCTACCAAAAGAGGGCGTCTGCACGCCCTCGACATTCGAAACAACCTACAGACAGTCCCCAGTCCAGTTGGTTACACCGGTTTCCAAAACAGTCGCGTCACAAATAACCGGAGAGTTGGCTGAGTGAACAACAATGGTAAAGGTATTCAATGCTGAGGTACTGGGGCCGCCACAATCAGCTGTGATATCCGCATCAGCAAAAGACAGGGTATTAGGAACAGTAATATTGCCCGTGATAGTTGCCGCGTCCGGTATGGGCATAGAGTCACAGAGGCTAATAACAGCGGTCTTAAAGGAATTTGTTTGTTGTTTGAAAGCCGCGACATTGGCCTTGGTCCGAGCACTGGAAAGACTTACCAATATGATTGAGGCGAGAATACCGATGATCGCGATAACAATGAGAAGTTCGATCAAGGTA
>JBDTWF010000050.1:0-4620 GCA_040006815.1 Candidatus Moraniibacteriota bacterium
ATGATCGATGGGATCACGGGCGATGCCTTTAGTGCGACGACTCTCCCACCTATTCCGATTGAGGACGCGAGTGTCGGAGAGAAGGTCATCCAAGTCTCTCGTGAGCGGTATGCTGTCTCTCGCGAGGAGATTGAGGAAAAGATTCGTCGGTGGACGGGTGTCTTGAACGACGAAGAGAAACAGGTAGCCCTCAGCTCGTACAAGACGCCCCCGAGTGCTCCAGTAAAGCCCGCTCACGCGACCCCGCTTCCTCCCAAGAGAACAGAGGTGAAAGACATGCCCCCGAAAACGCCACGCCCATCCCAGGTGGCGCCGCGTCCCGTAGAAGAAAAGCATCCAACCAAGGAAGCCCCAGCCTATCGTACGCCGCGCCCCGAGGCGAAAAAGCCGCCGCTTCCTCAAGCGCCAGAACCCGTCGCCATAGCCCCATCAGAAATTCCGAAGCCGATCGTTTTGCCGGAGCCGCCCAAGGCCGTGGTCGCGCCTCAACCGACGCAAGAAGAGGCAGGAGAGGAGTCTCCTCCAACCGTAACGGAAGAAAAGCCCGAAAGAATCCTCTATCCGGCCAATTGTGCGACCTGTGGTCTGGCCATTGAGGTTCCCTTTCAGCCCGATAGCAGTCGGCCGACCTTTTGCAAGGACTGCCTGCGCGATTATCAGCGAGCCGTCGCCAAGGCCAAGAACGAATCCCTTGGGCGACCAAGCACTGTTCCTCTCGCCAAAAGCGAAGCGTCTCGTGAGAGTACGAAGCGTTCTACACAACCAAAAATCTATGCGCCTGAAGGCGCGCCCATGAGACTCTCTCAAGCTCAGTACATAGAACCCAAGAAATTCAAGAGCCTCAAAAAAAAGCCCGACCTCAAGATCGATGAGATCCGAGCCCTCATCGACAATGCCCGCCAGGGACAAAAGGAAGAGGAATAATATGGATGTCGAAGAGAGGGTCCCTGGGACCCTTTCTTCTTAGAGCGGAGTGCGCTATACTCTCCCGAACGCTATGAAAGAACAGAGGAAAGAAAAAATCGCCGTCCTCGTCTCGGGCGGTGTGGATAGTTCCGTCGCCCTGGCCCTTTTGAAGGAGCAGGGCTTTGAGGTGACCGCTTTTTATCTCAAGATCTGGCTTGAGGACGAGCTCTCATTCCTCGGGGAGTGTCCATGGGAAGAGGATCTCGAGTATGTCCGAGGAGTGACCAAAAAACTTGGCGTTCCATCGGAAATTGTATCCTTTCAGAAGGAATACTGGGAGCGGGTGGTGAGTTATACCATCGACGAAGTGAAAAAGGGCCGGACGCCCAACCCGGACATGCTCTGCAATACGCGCATCAAGTTCGGTGCTTTCTATGAGTACATCGGAAAGAACTTCGATGCAGTAGCGACCGGGCATTATGCCAGGACTGAAGAAAAGAATGGCCATGTTTATTTGAAGAAGACGCCGGACGCCATCAAAGACCAGACCTATTTCCTCTCCCAGCTTTCCAAAACTCAGCTCTCGAAGGCCCTGTTTCCGATCGGGGAGTATGAGAAAGAGGAAGTGCGCGCTCTCGCCAAGAAATTCGCCCTCCCAAATGCCATGCGCAAAGACAGTCAGGGGATCTGCTTCCTGGGGAAAATTCCTTTTGACGCCTTTCTCAAGCATCACCTCGGAGAGAAAAAAGGAAAGCTGATTGAATTCGAAACAGGGAAGGTCTTGGGCGAGCACCCGGGATTTTGGTATTTCACAGTTGGTCAGCGCCAGGGTATCGGCCTCTCGGGCGGGCCATGGTATGTCGTGAAGAAGGAGCCAGAGACAAACACGATCTTCATTTCGCATGCCGAGCACAAGGCCGAGCAGGCCCGAGACCGCTTCGCCGTGAGCGATCTGAATTGGTTCAACGAAAAGCCTGAAGACGGCATGGAACTCTCGGTCAAATTGCGGCACGGACCGAAAGAATATCAATGTACGGTCCAGTGGCAGAATGAGGAGGTGCTCGAAGTCTTTCTCAAAGAAAAAGACTCTGGGCTAGCGCCGGGCCAGTTTGCCGTTTTCTACCATGGTGAGTATTGTTTGGGTGGGGGAAGTATCCTATGAAAAAAACTGAGAAGGTGGCATTTTTTCGGAAAAAACTTCTCGATTTTCTCGAAAAATCAGGGAGGGAGCATTTGCCATGGCGAAAAAAAAGAATCACTCCCTACGAGGTCTGGGTCTCGGAAGTGATGCTCCAGCAGACGCAGGTGTCGCGGGTGATCGGCTACTACGAGAAGTTTCTCGCACGCTTTCCGACGGTCGAGAAACTCTCTCAGGCCACTTGGGAGGAATTTCTTCCGTACTATGCGGGGCTCGGGTACTATTCGCGCGGCCGCAACATGCTGAAAACCGCCCAAGCGGTGATGAAAAAGCATAAGGGAAAATTTCCAAAAGAGCTTCCAGAGCTTGTGAAGCTTCCGGGTATTGGCCCCTACACGGCTCGGGCCGTCGCAAGCTTTGCCTTAGGGGCGCCTCATTTGGCGTGGGATACGAATTTGAAGCGTGTATTCGGGAGAGTGTTTCGCGGCGGAAAAGAGCTCCTGACCGAGGAAGATAAAATCCTGTTTGAAGAAAATCTCGGAAAAGACGCGCCGAGACTGAATGCCGCCCTCATGGACTTTGGTTCCAGTCTCTGCCTCTCTCGGCCAAAGTGTGAAGCCTGCATGCTCCAGTCCATCTGTACCTATTACCGAGAAGGCGGGAAGAAAGAAAAGAAACCAGTGAAGAAGAAAAGGAGGCATTTTCCTCTCGATGAAGCGGAAGTGGTCGTCTATCTCCATGAAAATCACAAAAAATACTATTCGTCTCATCCCAAAAAATTCGTCCCGTTCCATCTTCCTGCGGGTTTCGCGGATCGGGCTGGGATCAAAGAGTACTTCAAGAAAAAATTCGGGCTTGAGCTTGCCGTCCGTCCCCCCTCTGCTCAGGCGTACTTGAGAAAGGAGCCCGTTCTCTTGGTAAATGCCCAGGTTCTTCTCGGAACACCCTCTTTCTCGGTTTTTCCCAAATCAGCCGCTCTCGAGTATAATAAAAGCAATATTATTCTTCTTTCCTAAAACTTTCCCTTATGGAGAGCTCCTCTCCTCACGAAAATATGCAGGCCCGCAACCTCAATATCTATTTTTTCTTCCTCACTCTCATCGGCGTGGGGGTTGTGGTTTTCTACATTTTTCAGCCATTTCTCACAGCCATCGTGGCTGCGGCCATCCTCTCCGTTCTCTTCAAGCCAACCTACGAATTCTTCCGGCATACCCTGAAGGGACACAGCGCGGTAAGTTCCTTCAGCACCTGTCTCGTGGTGGCTGTCATCATCGTGACGCCAATCCTTTTCGTTCTCTCGCTCGCTATTGGTGAGGCCAATCATCTCTATCAGACCATTACTGAGGAGCACTCCTTTCCGAGCTTGGTGGAGCAATCGGTGAGTAACCTCAAGCATACGCCATACCTGAATTATATCTTCAACGATGAAACACTCACCACGGAGCGCGTCCTCGCGGACATCCAGCGTTTCAGCCAGAACGCCCTCGGGCTTCTCGAGGCGGCGTATCAGAGTGTGACGAGTTTCTTTTTCTGGGTTTTCGTGATGTTTTTTACTCTCTACTACTTCCTTATTGATGGACGGAAAACCCTCGCTTATTTCATGAGCCTCTCGCCGCTTCGCAACGAACACGAGAAGCTCTTGGTGGAGAAATTCATCTCGATCAGCCGAGCTACCTTGAAGGGCACGCTGGTCGTTGGCGTCATCCAGGGTCTTCTCGGTGGAATCGCCTTTTGGATCGTCGGTATTCCTTCACCAGCCATCTGGGGGCTTCTCATGATCCTTCTCTCCATCATTCCTCTCGTGGGTTCGGCCATTGTCTGGATCCCAGCCGCCATCATTCTTCTTCTCATGGGGAATATCTGGCAGGGAGTATTCCTCTTTGCGGTGGGCTTTGGGGTGATTTCGGTCATCGACAATATCCTCCGACCCAAACTCGTTGGCAAGGATACGCAGATGCATCCTCTTATGGTCTTCTTTGCGAGCTTGGGTGGCATTTCTTTCTTCGGACTGCCGGGCTTCATCATCGGACCGATCATCGTTTCTCTCTTTATGGCTCTTTGGGAAATCTACACCATGGAATTCAAGCAACAGCTCACTGAGTACAACGGTTAAGTATGAGCATCGGTTGGCAACTTCTTCCTTTGAATATTCATCCGATCGCCTTCTCGATCGGTTTTTTTTCTGTTAGTTGGTATGCACTCTGTTATTTTCTCGGGGCTTTTTTTGTTATTCTCGCACTCGCGCGGAGCAAGAGGAGGGAGGCGGAATTGGGGACTGACGAAAATTTCTGGACACTCCTCTCGTTTGTCCTCTGGGGAGTGCTCTTGGGAGCGCGTCTCGGGTATGTTGTTTTCTATGGGACTGGCCAGTTTTGGGGAGAGCCTTGGCACATTTTTTCTCCTTATGATTTCACGACCGGGGCCTGGGTGGGGATCAGGGGACTGAGCTTTTTCGGCGGACTCTTTGGAGGAGTAGTCGGACTTTTTCTCTTTGTGAGAAAACACCAACTTTCCTTTCTTCGCCTCTCTGACTGGATCGTTCCGTTTCTTCCAATAGCCATTTTTATGGGTCGTAT
>JBDTWF010000051.1:0-3432 GCA_040006815.1 Candidatus Moraniibacteriota bacterium
AGGCTTTCTGTTTCACGACAAAGGTAATGAACAGAATGTTTAGGTGAAGTTTCTCTCTCCTCATCAGCCGCTCTCTCTATAGATGCGGATGGTGGGGAGGCCAGAGGCTTTGATAACCAGCATTGAATAAAGGCATGCCGAATACAGCAACTGACAAGCTATTCACGATAGGGACCTATTTTTTCTATGCAGTTATTGTAGTCATTGCGATTTTTCTTTTGGCGACCAAGCTTCCTATCGCCGGCGGACTCAAGACCTATGTCGTCCAGTCGGGGAGTATGGAGCCGGCTATCAAGACAGGCTCCGTCATCGTAGCGAAGCCAGCGAACGAATACCGTGTCGGAGATGTCGTCACTTTTGGTGCCCAAACAAAGGACAAAACCCCGACCACGCATCGTATTGTCGAAGTGAGAGATGGGAAATACATGACCCGAGGAGATGCCAATAATGCCGAGGATCTCCGCCCTGTATCGCGCTTTGAGATTATCGGAAAGGTTCTCTTCTCGGTCCCGTTCATAGGCTATGGTGTGGCAGCCGCCCAAAAGCCTTGGGGTTTTGGGCTCATTATCGTCATCCCGGCTGTACTCATTATTTACGAAGAAGTCCAAAAGATCCGTCAGGAGCTCAAGAAGAAAGCGGATTACAAGCGTCGCGTGGAGAAAAGGACAGAAAACGCAACCCCAACAGATGAAAAAACGGAAGCACAAAAAGCATAAGTCAGTCATCACCGCGGGTCTCCACCGCTCGTTCGAGCGTTTGGGTATGGCCGGCATGGCTCTCGTCCTCTTCGCTGGCGTCCTTCAGATCACCGGGACGAACGCCGGCTTTTCCGATATTGAAGAAAGCATCGGTAACACTTTCACGGCTACGAATTTGGATGCCCGGATGAGTTACATCGATTACTTTGATGTCACGGGGATGAACCCAACCAAGAAGCCCATGGGGCACCTCACTCTCTCGAATGAAGGGAGTCTCGATTTTCGCTATTCTATCAAGTACCGGCAAACCGGAAGTGACGCCACCCTCTGTGACGCGCTTATCCTCACTGCCAAGCACAATGGCGAGACAGTCTACGACCAGCTTCCTCTGAAGGATTTTGATGTCGAAGAATATCTTGGAGTCCCCTTCGAAGTTGCCTCATTCTATGATGATGAATGGGACTTTACGACGGAGCTTCCAATCGGAGCTGGAAATACTTTGGAAAATAAAACTTGCACCTGGGCTTTTGACACGGTGAGCTGGCAGACCAATCTTCTGGATGCGACACAGGGATTCACCGATACGGAAACGACGGAAACAGCGACCCATACGAACTCTATTGAAACCGGCGCATGGCTGACACCAGGCGATGTCGTAATCAATGAAGTCATGTGGATGGGTTCTACCGCTTCGACTGCTGATGAATGGATAGAGCTCCGCAATATGACAGGAAGTGCCATTCCGATCGGCGGCTGGAAAGTCGAAAACGCTGGTCCGAGCAGCGGAACCATTATTATTCCTGCCGGGAAATCCATTCCAGCCAACGGCTTCTTCCTCATCGCTAATTACGCCAAAACCGATGCCAACTCCGCCTTGGATATCGATGGAAATTATGTCGTCAATCTGAGCCTGAATAATACGGGGAATGGAAATCTAGTCCTCCGAAGCAATACGAACCTTCTCATTGATAGCGCTCTCGGCACTGCTACTTGGCCGGCCGGAACCAATGCCGCCCAGAAGCAATCCATGGAACGAAACGACATCCCGGGAGACGGCCTCCTTGCCGGAAGCTGGCATGCCTGTGTCGCTGGCTCGGCCAATGGTGCTCCGTACTGGGATGCTATCGGCAATAACTACGGAACCCCCAAATCCGCCAATCTCTCGCCCATCGTCCTCAACGAATTCGTCCTGAATCCAGTGGGGGATGACGGTGCGGACCGGCCGAACGGGGAGTGGATCGAGCTCTACAATATCCTCGAGAGCCCTCTCGATGTGGCTGGCTGGTACTTCACCAATGGAGACGGAGAAAAACTCATGATCACTTCGGCCAATACGGCCTCCGGAGAAACGCTCGTCCCGGGCCAGGGGCAACTCGTGGTCTATCTCGAGAGCTCATTCCTCGATAACGATGCTGATACGCTTTCTCTCATGAATCCTCTCTCCACACCCCTGGATTTCACGGATGATATCGTCGAAGATGTGGTGGACTATACGAATGCGAGTATCCTCCCCGAAGGGAAATCCTTTGCTCGTTTCCCAGATGGCATGGGCATTTGGCTCGATCCGGAAGCTACCCCGGGTGAAGAGAACGAGATGAACCGGAGTGAGATCGAGACTTTCCAGCTTCTCACCTTTGAGGCCTGCTTTGAGAATGAAAGGCTCAAGAAGGGGAGCCAGGAAGAGATCTGCTCGCCGGCCTTCCTCACTTTCATCGGCATGCTCCAGGAAGTTGATGACAAGAAAATAAATGACAAGACCCTCCTCGATGTGCTTCAGATGGTAGCCGAACGGGAAGCGGGGAAGCTGGCTGATCTTTTGAACGAGTCTGGAATTCAGACGACAGGCCAGGAGCAACTTGTGGATGCGACCATGAACGATGGGGGGGTGACACCGGAAGAAGGCACGCCGGGAGGAGAAACGCCAAGCGAGACACCGACCCCTCCAACCCTTCCCACCGATGCGGGTGTGACTCCGCCAGAAGCGACCACGCCGACCGAGGAAACCGTGCCACCCGCTGATGCCCCGATCACGCCAGAGCCGACGGTGACGGAGGAAACGGTCACCACCCCCGAGGGAGTGACGCCTCCGCCTACTCCTCCGGCGGAAGAGACAAAAGACGAAACCCCGAAAGCGGATACCCCTCCAGCCGAAACTCCGGCGGCTCCCGCCGAGAGCACTTCCAGTAATGAACCAGCCGTATGAAATTCAAAGCATTCATCCTCATACCGCTCATCTTTGCCTTCGCTTCTTGCGTGATGGCTCTCCCAGCGCGCGCATCGACCCCGCCAGTTCTCCTTGATGTGGTGGAGATCGTGGATCCGGCCCCCTTCATTATCCATACGAATATCCTTCCCGGTGATACCTTCCTCCATCCCATGACTGTGAAGAACCTGACCAGTGCGCCGCAGAACATCGTCATGAGTCTCCATATCGATCCTTTGCAGGGCCTTGTTCCTAATCCTCCTTTTGAACTTGAAGAGCGGATCAATGTGAAAATCGAAAGGGTCGGGAGCGGCTTCCTCACTCTCCCAGGACCGGGTGGCGATGACCAAGCGACTTTGCAAGAGCTCAGTGACACCCTCATCGACCTGGGGTCCATCCCTGCTCTCGACACCCAGGATTACAAGATCTCTTTTGTCTTCGACCCGACCGCCGGGAACGAATACCAAAATACCAAAGTCTATTTCAATGTGGCCATCAGTATCGACGTCCCAGACGTCCAGGGGAGTCTCC
>JBDTWF010000052.1:0-6537 GCA_040006815.1 Candidatus Moraniibacteriota bacterium
CTCCCTTTATTAGAGCGCCTCCATGGGGCTCCCGCAAGCTCGAAGCGCCGAAAAACATCACGATCAAAGATCGGAACAATGAAGCGGTATTCATGGGCCGCAAACGCATCTTTTCCGGAAATTTCAAGCGCTTCTTCCGTCAAATAATAATTCAAACAGGCGCGATTCTCGACATACTGTCCATGTCGACGCTTCCCCAGAAGCTGAAGGATCCCCGTCAAAAAAGTCCGACCGAGCCAAATGTGGCCAGAACGAAGAATCACAAAAAAATCCCAGTCACTTTTGGGTTCGCTTTTTTTCATGGCGAGACTCCCCGCGATGCCGATCATTCGAACAAAGGGTACCCACTGAAGCATTCGGATGAGACGCTGGGCTCGCTTCAGCTTTCCAACGGAGATCTTCTCCTCGCGGATCCGCATAGGAACAAACTCCTCTCGTCCGGGAAGGAGGTACATGCCCCGCAACACGACGACTCGACGCTCGGTCACCAGGTCTCGCAGGGCATTCGTAACCGCAGAAAGACTTACCGGCTTCGCTCCATCATCCTCGAGAACAAGCAAATGCTTCCAGACTTCAAAAGCGGTCGGACAAAAATCCAAACAGTCGTAGTATACGACCGTTGAAAAGACATGCTTCCGAAGCATAGGGAGGGACTAGAGGTATTTAGCCGTAAAGCTGGCTTTGCATTTCTTGAGTTTTTCGGGAGCGCCAACAAAGACCACTTTTCCACCACGGGCTCCGCCGTCCGGTCCCATGTCAATCACCCAATCTGAAGCTCGGATGACATCGATATTGTGCTCCACGACAATAACCGTGTTCCCCTTGTCAACCAGCGCGTTCAAAACCTCCAGAAGCCGCCGTACATCTTCAAAATGAAGTCCGATGGTCGGCTCGTCGAGGATATAGAGCGTATTCCCGGTCGATTTCCGGGCCAGTTCGGTCGCAAGCTTGATGCGCTGAGCCTCACCGCCTGAGAGATTGGGCGCACTCTGCCCGAGGACAAGATAGCCCAGACCAACTTCTTCCAAGACGCGAAGTTTTTCTTCCACCATGGGCTGATCGAGGAAAAAATGTCGAACTTCTGTCACGGTCATGTTCAAGACTTGGGAGATATTCATTCCTCGGTACTCAATGGAGAGGGTCTTCTGGTTATAGCGCGTCCCACCACAGACTTCGCACGGCACATACACATCCGGCAAGAGATACATTTCGATCTTCTTGAGTCCGCCACCCTGACAGACTTCACAACGCCCTCCGCGCATGTTGAAACTGAAGTAGCTCGCCGAATAGCGCTCCTTCTCAGCCTCCGGAGTCGCCGCAAAGACATCTCGGATAAGACTGAAGATACCGGTATAGGTAGCCGCATTCGAGCGAGGCGTCCGACCGATTGGATCCTGGGTCACCGTGATCACCTTGTCAATGTGCTCGATCCCCTTGAGCGAAGCGTGTTTCCCTGGTTCAGTCTTGGCCTGATAAAAATGCTTGGCTAGAGCACGGGAAAGGATGTCATGGACCAAAGTAGATTTCCCGGAACCAGAGACGCCCGACACCGTCACAAAGGTTCCGAGCGGGATCTCCACCGTGACATTCTGGAGATTGTGTTCGGTCGCCCCGACGACCGAAAGCTTCTTTCCACTCCCCTTTCTGAGTTCTTTCTTCTCGTTGACTGAACGCTTCCCGGAGAGATACTGCCCGGTCAGCATCTTGGACTTCATCAATTTGTCAGGCGTTCCGGAAAAAATGATCTCCCCGCCGTCTTTCCCGGCTCCGGGTCCGAGATCGATGATCCAATCAGCTTTCCGCATGATAGCTACATCGTGTTCCACGACAACGAGGGAATTATTGGCGCCCCGGAGTTCTTCGAGAGCCCGAATGAGGCGGTCCGTATCGCGGCTGTGGAGCCCGACGGACGGCTCATCGAGGACATAGATGATACCCGAAAGGCCGGACTTGATCTGAACCGAAAGGCGGATGCGCTGAGCCTCGCCTCCCGAGAGGGTATCGGCACTCCGAGAAAGGGAGAGATACCCAAGTCCCACTTTATCCACCGCCTGAAGGCGTGTTTCGAGCTCGCGAAAGAGGGGTTCGATGAGACGCTTTTCCTGCCCCTCAAGCGTAAGCCTCCCCTTGAGTTCCTTCAAATACGGCATGAACGATTCGATGCTAAAATCGACGAAATCATTGATCGTCTTATTGTCGACAAAAACCGCTAAGGAAGTCTTCTTGAGGCGCTTCCCGAGGCAGTCTGGGCAACGCTTGGACTGCATATAGCTCTCGATCTCAGCCCGCAAGTGATCAGATTTGGTCTCACGATACTTATAAGCGAGGAGTCCCACGACCCCCGTGAAGGCAGACGGATCGTTTTGATCCACTCCCTTGTCCCCATACAGAAGGAAGTCCATTTGTTTTTTGGTGAGCTTTTTCACTGGAACTTCGAGAGAAATGCGATAGGGTTTGACCGCTTCCCGGAGCATCGCCATCGGTCCGTGATTGTTTCCTCGATCACTGTTCATTTTGCTCCACGGACGAATGGCTCCTTCGCAGAGCGAAAGATTCTTGTTCGGGATGACGAGCTCGGGATCAAATTCGAGAGTAATGCCGAGACCGCCACACTTCGCACACGCGCCCTCAGGATTGTTGAAAGAGAAATGAGCGGGAGTGAATTCAGGCATTTCGATTCCACAGGCTTCGCACCGAAAATGCTCGTGATAAGTATGGGCCTCTTTCTGGTTTTGGACGAGTTGAAAAACCCCCTGCCCGACATGGAAAGCCGTCGCGATCGAATCAAGCATGCGCTCCTTGTCCGGTCGGGCGGTATCGAGATTGAGACGGTCGACGACGACACCGATCTCACTCGTATCGGTTGGACTGGCTTTCTCTTTTGCCTCGGCGAGGGAAAGCATCGTTCCGCGGAAAACAACGCGGACATATCCCCAGTCTTCCACGGTGGCGAGAACTTCTTTCTCCGTTTTTCCCTGAAGGGTTGAGTTTTTAGCTACGAACGCAAGGGCGGTTGAATTCGGAAGCGTGAGGATTTCCTCAAGGATGGCCGATGGGTTCTTTCGGGAAAGTTTTTGCCCGCAGGAGGAACAGTGTGGCGTCCCGGCCTTGGCAAAAAGAATACGCAGGTAATCGTACACTTCCGTCATGGTCCCGACCGTCGAGCGCGGACTCCTCGAGACGCTCCTCTGATCGATGGAAATAGCCGGTGAAAGATTCTTGATCGTATCGACATCCGGCTTATCGTAGCCTTCCATGAAATTCCTGGCGTAAGCCGAGAGGGATTCCACATAGCGCCGGTTGGCTTCGGCGTAGACCGTATCAAAGGCGAGTGAGGATTTTCCTGAGCCCGAGAGCCCGGTGATAACGACGAAAGAATCCCGTGGGATGTCAATATCGATGTTTTTCAAATTATTGACACGCGCACCCCGAATCTCGATCACCTCTTTTTTCTGCGGCATAGCGTGGAGAAGAAAATACAAGTTGCTTCCGAGTATACCAGATTTCTCGGAGTGGGTAAAGAAAGGCGGGTGTGTATAAAAAAACCGTCCCCGGAGGAGGTTGGATCAGCCTTCGAGGAACTCCCGGCGCTTCCTTTTGCGATGGAACCCGATGGCAAAGCGGTGAGCTTCGGCGTTGGCGAGGTAAATGTCCTTTCCAAAGCGCCGGGCCAGGCCACGCGGCCCAATGATACGATCCGCCTGGTGTTTCTTGTTTTTGACAACGCCTACGATCGGGAGAGTGAGTCCCTTTTTCCGGAGGATGCGTTCGGCGACATCGTACTGAAGAAGCGCCCCATCCACGATAAGGAGTTCCGGATACGGCCATTCACTATGCGCAAAGCGCCGCGTCAGGATCTCCTCAAGGGCGGTGAGGTCGTTCCCATTGTGCTTCTCGCGCAAGCGAAACATCCGGTATTCGCTTTTCTTGACAATGCCGTGCTGGACGACGGTCATGACACCGACGCTCGCTTCCCCCTGAAGATGCGCCACATCATAGGCTTCGAGTCGAGCAGCCGATGTTTCTTCCTGGTCCGCCTTGAGGAGTGCGACATCTCGGATGTGCCCGAGTTCAAAGAGAAGGTGTTTCAGTTCCCCGGCGCGCTCGAATTCCAAGCGCCTAGCGGCCATATGCATCTCTCGTTCGACTTTTTTCACGAGCGCCGTCTTTTCACCCGCAAAAAAGAGCTTGATGCGATTGATGGTTTTCCGATACTCCGTAACTGAGACTTCTCCCACACAAACACCCGGACAGAGTCCGATCTGAGCGTGAAAGCAGGGCTTGGCCTTGGCTCGGTCTTTCTCAGAGAGGGAAACGAAAGGAACGCATTTATCCCGGAACGGGAACATCTGGCGGATGATCTTGAGAGCGGTCTTCGGAGCATTCCCCTGTGGATACGGCCCGTACTGGATATCCACCGTGAAATCAAATTTTTTCTGGAGGAGGTCTCGCTCGCGGATGAGAAGTACGCGAGGAAACTTTTCCTTGGTGATGATGATAAGATTGTGACTTTTGTCATCCTTGGCGTCCGTATTGTGATGCGGCTGATAGCGTCGGATGAGCTCACCTTCACGAAGGAGTGCCTCGAGCACCGAATCATAGCTCTGCCAGGCGATTGAGCACACTCGCTCGAGCATAAGCATGATCTTGGGTCCGCGCGCCTCAACGATATCTTCCTTGAAATAGCTCGCTACCCGATCTGCGAGGACGGTCGCTTTCCCGATGTAGAGGATCTCTTCCTTCTCGCCCAGGAAAAAATAAATGCCCGGCGTCTCCGGCAAAGGATTGTCGGCCTGAAAGCGCTTGAGAGAGACTGATTTTTCCCAGGGTTTTTTGCTCATGGAGTTTCTTGGCGCATAGAGTATGCCATTCTTTTGTGGTGCGGGCAAGAGAGTATATACTGGAAGCATGTTCCTTTCACTCTGCGAGGTACGACATGGAATTAGCAAAGCTGAACTTTGGGAAAGAGCCGAGCCTGCCTGTTACGGTCGCGAGCCGTATTTACTGGCATGTCATCAGGACAGAAGCGGATCGACGGCTTCTCGCGAGACGCGAAGAAATGGTTGAGTACTGCGCTCTCCGTATCGCACTTGAACTCGGTGAACCGGTCCTCGGCGATGAAGCCAGGCGGAAATTCCTCGCTTCCGTACGCGCTGTCATGGACAACATCCGTCGGCGTGAAAAGAGAAAGAGGGCGTTTCGGCAGATAACTTCCGATTGGGACATCGAGAAGCCCGAGGAACCCGCTCCTCCGCACCAATACCATCTCAATTTCTGATTCACCCCCCTGGGGCGCTCCGCGAAACGCCCTTTTTTGTTGACGAAAGACAAAAAAATAGATACAATCCCGGCACCATTGTTATCCTCACGGAAACCTCGCTATGCCTAAAAAAACTGTGGAAACAGAAGTGGCACAGGCCGTAGAGCAGCGAATCAAAGCTGGCGAAGGAAGCCCCTATGCGTGCTTGATGCATGAGCTTCAGGCGAGAGGGTTCAATACCCAGGACCCTGCGGTCACGCGGCGCTGGGTGGATGAGATTCTTCGACGCCGGAAAATTGAAGCAGTAAAGCCCCCAGAACAAAAGGAGCTTCAATTCCCTCTTCGGTAGTAACTTACCAATCCCTTCCCCCGCAGGCGGTTCGTCATTGTGCCGCCTGCTTTCGCGGGCTCGTCCACCCTCCCTTGGACGGCCCGCTTTTTTTATCCAAAAATCTATTCCATTCGCCGGCGCGCATCTGCAAAAGCGCAGTACTCACAGTCCTTTCCGGCTGGCGGGAGCGTTTCGCTGAGAAGGCATTCTTTGGCCCGGAAAACTACGCCCTCTACCCAGCTGTCGTCTCCCTCGTACGGAATGAGACGAACATCGAACTCGAGCTTCCCGTCAAAAGCCGCGCCATCCGTTCCGGCATTGCAGTAGACGAAATATCCCGTCGGCGAAACGCGATACCCCTTCTGCCGGAGGAGCCACTGATAGATCTCCATTTGCCGGCGATAGGCATCGTGCCAGCGCGTATCCTGCAATTTATCAATGACCTCGCCCTTACTCGTTGCCTTGTAATCGACGACGATATATTCCTCGCGAGAGTTGATCCACAGGTCGTCGATGGCTCCCGTAATGAGGAGGTTGGTCTGCGCATGATGATACTGGATGCCCTGGAAATTCTCACGCCACGCGTCCAATTCCTCATGGGCGGCCGGCCGGGCATCCACACCGTAGTGCTCGAGCAAAGGATGCTGAGTCCCTCCGGCTCGGTGGATGTCAAATTCTTTCTTGAGAAGCGTGTCGACCGCGATATTCAGATTGAAGGGCGGACCCTGGGGCCGGCCCACTCCCCGCCGCCGGTCAATGTAAAAACACCGCGGGCACTGGAGCAAAAGCTCAAGCTTGGAGCGCGAGAGCTTGAAGGGTGTCTCGCTTCCTGGGTCAAAGATGTTCCTGGAACGGACGATGGCCATAGAAGTTTCTCTAGTATAGCAAAAGAAAAAGATCGAGCCGGAGCCCGATCTTGAATAAGGTTGAGACGCGTCGTCTCATA
>JBDTWF010000053.1:0-19143 GCA_040006815.1 Candidatus Moraniibacteriota bacterium
TACATGGGCCACATGCAGATGCCAGACATATTTCTTGGCGAGACGGAAGAGGAGAAAGAGGAGAGCTTGGCTATCTGGACCGCCCGAGACCGCCACGAGGATCTTCGATTCCTTCGGGAGCATGTTTTCCTCCGCGAGCCGTGTTTGAAAGCGCCGCGTCAAAGACCGCCCTTCTTGAGAGAGAGGCTTAATGAGCGAGCTTCTCTTCGATGAGGGTGCGGACTTTTTGAACCGTTTCATCGAGCTTCCCCTCTTCGTTTTCAATGATAAAGTCATAGATGTCAGTATGTTTGAGCCATTCTTGGGTATAGCCCATCCGTTCTTGGAAATACTCTTCCCCTCGGGTAGCGCCGTCTCGCTTTCGAAGGCGACTCTCTAGAACCGGGAGCGGCGCGGTTATGAGAAGAGCCTGGATGGTAGGAAAAAGCTCCTTGGCTGAGACGACGCCTTTCCAATCGAGCTTCCAAAGCGTGAAGAGCTCGCTCTTTGAAACGCGTTCGAGCTCCTCTCGCGTCACGCCGTAGAGCTCATTATTTTCATTGGTAGAGTGTTCGACGAAATCACCCTGCGCAATCTTTTTTTCGAAACCTTCGCGCGAAAGAAAGTGATACGGCTTCCCCTCGGTTTCTCCTGGCCGGATGGGGCGTGTTGTCGAAGTGATGACGCGCTCGAAGGGGAGGAGCTTTCCGAGTTCTTGGATGACCGCGTCTTTTCCGGAGCCAGCTGGACCGGAGATAATGAAGATGTTTTTCATTTCTCTATTATTACACAAGCGCCCCTCAGGTGAGGAGCGCAAATGTTTATTTCTTGACGGGAAGGAGTCCGAGGCGATGGGTCTTGGGCTCGATGGAGAGGATCTTCCATTCGTATTCCTTGCCCGCTTCAAAGATCTCTTCCATTTTCTTGGTGGGGTAGATCTCCGAGAACTCAGAGACATGGGCCAATCCATGGATGTCTTTGTCAAGATAGACGAAGGCGCCGAAGTGATTGATCTTATCTACGGTCCCTTTCACGATGGCTCCGGTCTGGTAGCGTTCGTGGACATTCTCCCAGGGATCCTGCTTGAGGGCTTTCATGGAGAGAGAGATGCGGGCTTCGTCAATGCCGATGATCTTAGCTGAGACCTGGTCGCCAGTCTTCACGATCTCGCGCGGATCATCGATGAGTTGCCAGGCGAGTTCCGAGATATGGACAAGACCTTCGAGCTTTTCATTCTTGACGCTCTCGGGTACATCGAATTTTACGAAGGCGCCGAAATCAACGACACCGGAGACAACACCTTCGATGACATCGCCGACACGGAGCTTGTTGATGAGCTCTTTTTCTTTTTCACTCTGAGCGGCTTTTTCCGAAACGATGAGCTTCTCGTCTTCACGATTGGCATCGAGGATGCGCACCGTGAGCATTTCACCGATGAGCTTTTTCAGAAGATCGAGGATTTTGTTCTTGTCGCCGTCTTCAACGCGCGGGTAGTGCTCGCTCGCGAGTTGAGAAACAGGAAGGAAGCCGACGATGCCGTTGACTTCGATCATGAGCCCGCCCTTGTTGGCGTCCATGATCTTGGTCTGGATGACTTCCTTATTGCGGAGCTTGGCCTCGATGTCTTCCCAGCTCTTGTCGTAGGAGGCTTCGCGGATGGAGAGCTCAATCATGCCGTCCTCATTCTCAAGCATCATGAGCGTGGCCAGGACCTCGTCGCCAACCTTGAGTTTCCCTCCCACCATGCCGTCCCTCATCTCTTTCCCGAGGACGACGCCGGTCCCGAGGGGGCCGAGGTCAACCAAAGCCGAGCTTGACCCGACATGGATGACGGTCCCTTTGACAACATCTCCTTCCTCCGGTATGGGTGCGGAATAGGCTTCGTAGAGCTGTTCGAGCTCTGTCATATTACTTTTGAGCTTGATTTCTGGTGCGTCTGACATAAATATGCGTATTTGTCGGAGTCTGAGGTGAAACTCCGTAAAAAATTAAAAACCCCGTCTTGGGGCCTCAAAACCGAAAGGAAAGTCTCCTTCACCTTCGGGATTCAGGCATCCCGTATTCGATTTTCTAAAAATTAAGAGCGAATCCAGTATAACAACCCGATTTCGGCTTGTCAAGCTGGGAAATGGCTTGAATTGGCCTAGACATGGGGTATTGCGTATGATAAAGTGGATGCATTGCGAACCCTTCTATGAATATCCAGTACTACGGCGATTATTGCTTCAAATTGACTACCAAGCCCAATGGCCGGGCCACCGAGGATGTCATTATCGTGACTGATATCCCGGAAAAGGGGACCGGTCTTCGGGCGCCTCAGGGAGAGGTCCAACTCGTTCTTCTCTCTCATCAAGATCCAGGTTACGAGGGCCTCTCGGTCTTGAAGGACGAACCGGTCATTCTTTCTACTCCCGGTGAATATGCAGTGAAAGGCATCACGGCCCTGGGCTTCTCGAGCTTTCGTGATGAGAAGGAGGGGACTGAGCGCGGGATCAATACGATTTTCCTTTTTGAAACGGAAGAGATGCGTGTGTGTTTCCTTGGGGCCCTTGGTCACGAGCCGGAAGCCGAAGTTCTGGAGAAGATCAATGGCATTGATGTTCTCTTCATTCCGGTCGGCGGAACAGACACTCTCCCCCTGAATCGGATCGATGATCTCATTCGAAAGATCGAGCCGAAAGTGGTCATCCCCATGCACTTCAAGCTCTCTGGCATGACGAGCGATCTTCCCGAAGTGAAGGAGTTTTGCAAGGTGATTGGTAATTGCCCCAAAGAATCGCTTCCCAAGTGGAATTTCAAAGCCAAAGATCTCGAGGGGAAAAACATGGAAGTAGTCTTGTTAGAAAAAAATTAAAAGTTTCGAAGAGAAAGTTTTTCAAACACCATGGAACTGAACGTCGCCAATTGGATCGAGAGCGTCCGCGAGAAGCCGGAGCATATCCGCTACCGCTATGTGATTCTCTGTGTCGTGGCCGGCATGCTCTTGGTACTCGGCGTCTGGTTTCTGACGGTCACCGAGGGCTTCAAGAGCGTTTCTTCGGATGCTGGGAGTGCGGCAGAGGGAGTCGGGAGCATTCTTCCAAAGCCATCCGACTTTTCTCTCGATCAGGTGCTTCAGGGAAAAGAAACCCTCGGAAACCAAGAGGAGCCGGTTTCAGGACAGCAGTATTTTGAAGGGCAGTATCAGGGAAAGACGCCGCTACGTTTTGACGAAGAAGGAGTGGCGCCAGCAACGAGAGAAGAAGTTCCGGCAACCAATCCCGAGAGACCCTAGGGAGACTTAATGAATTGAGAAATGTATGAGTACTGACGCACAAAACGAAGCCTTTCACAGCGGGAAGATCCAAGCCCGAAACATCACGGATGAGGTGAAGCAATCGTACCTTGATTACGCGATGAGCGTCATCGTCGGACGAGCGCTTCCAGATGTGCGAGACGGATTGAAGCCGGTGCATCGCCGCATCCTCTATTCGATGTGGTCCACGGGACTGCGCTCTACTGCCAAATTCAGGAAGTCGGCAACGGTTGTCGGTGAAGTGCTGGGTAAATACCATCCGCATGGCGACACGGCTGTCTATGACACCATGGTCCGCATGGCTCAGGATTTTTCACTCCGTTATCCGCTCATTTGGGGGCAGGGGAACTTTGGCTCGATGGATGGCGACGGCGCAGCTGCGTACCGCTATACCGAAGCCAAGCTCATGGCCATCGCTGAGGAGATGCTTCTTGATATCGAGAAGGACACGGTGGACTTCATTCCGAACTTTGATGGCATGCACGATGAGCCGGTAGTGCTTCCGTCCAAGCTCCCTAATCTTCTTTTGAATGGCACGGTCGGCATCGCGGTCGGCATGGCGTCCAATATCCCGCCGCACAATTTGAATGAACTTGTTGATGCTATTTGTCACCAGATCGATTTTCCTGAATGCACCATCGAAGACCTTATGCAGTTCGTGAAGGGACCGGACTTTCCGACCGGCGGCATCATCTACAATCTGCGCGACATCCGCGAAGCCTACGCCACAGGGCGTGGACCGATTGTCGCTCGAGCCAAGGCAGAGATTGTCGAATCGAAGGCGGGAACCTTTCAGATCATCGTCTCAGAGATGACCTACGCGACCAACAAATCGACGCTTATCGAAAAGATCGCGGACCTCGTCAAGGAAGACAAAATCCAGGGCATCCGAGACCTTCGAGATGAATCGGACAAGGACGGCGTACGCATCGTCGTCGAACTGAAGAAAGATGCGTATCCCCAGAAAGTCCTGAACCGACTCTACACGCTTACCGATCTCCAGAAAAATTTCAATGTGAACATGCTGGCCTTGGTGGACGGCGTCGATCCACAGATCCTCAATTTGAAATCCATCCTCGAACACTATATCGTACACCGCGAACAAGTTGTGACGCGCCGGACGACATTCGATCTCGAGAAGGCCAAGGCCCGTGCCCATATCCTCGAAGGCTTGAAGAAAGCCCTTGATCACATCGATGCCATCATCGAGACCATTAAGAAGTCGCCCACCAAGGAAGAGGCTCATGGGAACCTCATGAAGAAGTTCAAGCTTTCCGATCTCCAATCGACCGCCATTCTTGAAATGCGTCTCCAGACACTCGCCGGACTTGAGCGCAAGAAGATCGAGGACGAACTCGAAGAGAAGCGCACGCTCATCGCCTATCTCGAGGACCTCTTGAAGCACAAGAAAAAAATTCTCAGACTCGTCAAAAGCGAACTCATTGAGATCAAGGAAAAATTTGGCGATGAACGCCGGACCAAGGTCATCAAGACGGGCATTGGCGAATTCAAGCAGGAAGATCTCATCCCGAACGAAGAGGCCATCATCACGCTTTCCGAAGACGGCTACATCAAGCGCGTTAATCCGACCGCTTATCGAACGCAAAAGCGCGGAGGCAAGGGCGTCATCGGAGCGACGACCAAAGAGGAAGACAAGATTGCCCAGATGCTGGCCATTGAAACGCATGACAACCTCATGTTCTTCACTCATACCGGTAAGGTCTTCCAGACCAAGGCGTATGAGATTCCCGAATCTTCCCGTACCGCCAAAGGCCAAGCCATTGTGAATTTTCTCCAGCTTTCAAACGATGAGAAGATCACAGCTATGATCGCTCTCGGGAAAGACGCAGCCTACAAATTCCTCTTTATGGCGACGGCTGGTGGGACGGTCAAGAAAACCAAACTTGAGGAATTCGCCAATGTGAGACGGAGCGGTCTTATCACCATCAATCTCGACAAGGGGGATACGCTGAACTGGGTGAAACCAACGACGGGCTCGGATGAGGTGTTCATCACTTCGGAATCTGGCCAGGCCATTCACTTCAAGGAATCCGATGTCCGGGCCATGGGCCGAACGGCGGCCGGTGTCCGAGGGATAAAACTGCGTTCTACTGACAAAGTAGTTGCCATGGATGTTGTCTCCAAGAGCGAGAAGCATCTCGAGGTGCTCATTCTCTCGGAGAATGGCTTTGGGAAGCGTAGCGAACTCAAGCACTACAAGGTCCAGAATCGCGGCGGCTCGGGCATCAAGACGATGAATCTCACCCCGAAAACAGGGAAGCTCGTCGGTGCTCTCATTACGAGCCCAGCCAATATCGAGCAAGACCTTATCATCACTTCTGAAAAAGGCATCATCATCCGCGTGCCATTCAAATCGGTGCCGCTTCTCTCGCGAGTCACCCAGGGCGTGCGTGTCATGCGTCCACAACCGGGCGATATCGTCGGCGCCTTCACTCTCTTGTAAGAGAAATCAGAGGAAAGAAAAAAGCCTGAATTGAAGTTAGGCTTTTTGACAGTAATAACGGAATGCCTTATGATCTCAAGTCGTTCATGAAAACAATCTCGAAAGGAAGGTCATGAAAACAGGAATGATAGTGCGAAGCGTTCCTCTCGTACTTTTCAATGGCGACGGCAAGGTGTTTTGCCTTCGGGAGCTTGTCAGTAAACCGGATATCGGAAAGATTGTGGGGAGCAAGGATTATTCGGTTCCGTGGGAAACGCAGGAGGTCGGAGAAGAAGATGGCGATACATTGCGGCGGCTTCTCAGAGAGGAAGTGGACGCCACGGGGACGATAGTGATTTCGGAACCGTTTTTTCTCGGAAAAGTCCCCGTCTATGAAACGACAGCCAGCGCGTACGCCGCACGCTTTATGAGTGGTCCGCAAGATCTTTGCGGAACGCATGCCGGAAGCGAGTTTGAACCGCTGGGATGGAGAAGTCTGGAGTTCCTTCTCTCCCGTTGCCGTGACGGAATTGTTGAGGTAGTGGGAAGGTACCAATCGAAGCTCGCCGAACTCAAGAAATGAGAGCTCCAGCGCAAACCTTGGGGAGAGAAGTCAGTTCTCTCCCCTTTATTTTTTTGCATCGATGATGGTACCCGGCACTCTTGTTGATTTCCTGGAAATGAAATTGAAATTTTCAGATTTCAGTCCATTAAAGACATGAATAGCCTGAAGACTCGGAAAAACTCTCTTTTTGTAAATTTCAAATTTCCCCTTGAAGCCGGCGGTAACATCAATGTTATGGGAGCGTGAGAGGGAAATTTTTCCCGAAAGGAGGCCTGAAAGAGAAATTTCCCGGATGAGCTTTGCATCACGATACTGAAACGGGTCACGAGTGAAAATGCCGTCCACATCTGAAGCGTAGAAAATCTTTGTTGCCTTTAATTTTTCAGCGAGGAAGGGGGTAAGCACATCGCCCGAGCAAATGGACATGCCCCAGCTTGTGTCGAACACCATGTCACCGTAGAGAAGTGGGATAGTATTTGTATCGAGAGCGGCGAGTAAAGCCTTCATCTCAAAAGAAGAAAGCTCTCCTTCTTTGTTTGTCACAACAGAAGAAGTCTTTATGCCAGTAACGGGGAGGGCTGTCGTTTGGAGGATTTTGACCATCTGGGTATTGAGCTCTTGATCAAGGGCCTGATTTTCAAGGGCTCGAAAAAGCTTCTCAGGATGATCCTTGGTCCCCTGAGCGAGATCGAATTTCTTGGCCGAAAGATGCCCGAATGATCCGGCACCGTGGACCAGTATGAGCCGGTACTTCTTTAGATCAAAATTCTTGACGAGTGCCTTTCCAATACGGACAATGTTGACTTTTCGGATCGAAGGAAACTCACGGTTTTTGTGCGTGATGATGCTTCCGCCGAGCTTGACGATGAAGAGGGGCCGATGTCGCATAGAAGGGAGTTTTAACGCTTTCAAAGTAACTCGTGTTATCACTTCTGTCTAGCGAGGGTTGCCAGGAGGAGTGAGGCGTGATACAGTGCATTTGTTGTAATAATTATTGTCTAACGAAGCGAGCGAAAGGAAAGTTAACTTTCCTTTCCGAGCGAGTGAAGACATCAAAGGGTTTAATCATTTATTTTCGAGCCTGGGCTGGTCTTCTTTGGAAGGCGAACCCAGCGCTGACAAAAGTATGGCGCTGTCGCATAAGCAGAAGGACAGAGTGACGGGAGAGGTAAAACGGCATGAGAAGGACACGGGTTCTCCGGAATACCAAGTTGCCCTTTTTACGGAACAGATCAAGCGACTCACGACCCATCTGAAGAAGAACAAGCAGGATTTTCACTCCCGCCGCGGACTTCTCAAGATGGTAGCGAAGCGCAAGCGGCTCCTCAGTTATCTCGAGAAGACGAATGAGAAGGCTCATAAGACGCTCGTGAAGAAATTGGGACTGTAAGGCTTCTCGTCCGCTCAGAGCGGACGATTGGTTTTTAACAAGTATTACAACAGGAAGGGGGTCGCGTACCGATCCCAAAGGAATTTTTTAATACATTGAAGCAGGATGATCGAAATTCAAAAAGTCCCGCTTCGCAAAGACATATTTATGGCAAGATTTACAGAGCAACGAGTCGGCGTCTTGGTCGACATCCAGAATTTGTACTACAGTGCACGCGTTTTGTACGGCAAGAAAGTGAATTTCAAATCAGTCCTTGAAGAAGGCGTCGGTGGGCGGAAACTCATCCGGGCCATCGCCTACGGTATCAAAACCGTAGAGGGAATGGAAGAGAAGTTTTTCGAAGCGCTCAACAAGAGCGGTTACGATGTGAAGACCAAAGATCTCCAGATTTTTCCGGATGGTTCGCGCAAGGGCGACTGGGATGTCGGCATTGCGATTGACGCCATCAAGATGGCTGAGAAGCTCGATGCCCTCATCCTCGTCTCGGGGGACGGCGACTATGTCCCGCTCGTCGAGTACATCCAGAATACCTTTGGTTGTCGCGTGGAGGCCATGGCCTTCGCTGAATCAGCGAGTGCCAAGCTCATCGAGAAGGTGGATGACTTTACTAATCTCTCGGACAACAAGCGACGCTTTCTGATTGGGTAAGTTTCAGAATAAAAAAATCCGGGGCGAACCTGTACAAGGTCCGTCCCGGTTTTTGCGCCGTTGCGCTTCTCATGCGGCATCTGCCTTTGAGAGAGGGCGCAATGCTCCTAATAACACTTCTTCCGCAGCATCGTCGAGGACGAAGTGATTGTCCCCGGTTGACCGCAAGCGCCACCGACTGTCTGGGAGTTGTCTTCGGATGGCATTGCGAATGGTGCGGATCTTATTGAAGACCACGCTTATTGGCATGTTGAGTTCACGGGCGATATGATTCGGGGTGAGTTTAGTCCGCTCATGTTTTCTGAAATACTCGAGGACATGCCAGTGTCCTTCCCGAAGGAAGAGTGGCTCGCCGTGGAACTCCTTCTCCATGCCGTCCGCAGGCAGTTGCTTTTCGCCCTTGATGAGGGTGGGCTGGGATTTCGGGATTTCTTGTGCGAGTTGGGTGAGCATCGTTCCTACTCCCTCAGCAGAAAGAGCTGCCACTACGCGCGAGGCTGGGTGAGCATTGTCTTCAAAGGGTCTCGTTGTAAGGAGATGGGACATGCCTTTCTCGATGAGGTCGGCCCTTCTACTCACTTGGAGATCGACGATCCAGTCAGTAGCACCCCAGCGACAGACTTCCTCTAGGCTGAAGCCCCAGGCGAGTCGACGGAGAAGAAGGATGTGGCCGAGAAAGTCGCACCGGAGAGTCTTGAGGCCTTCTTCAAGCTCGTCATCTTCCAGGGAATCGGGGAAAACGATGATTCCTATCGGTTTCCGGTCAGAGTAGCCACGGATCTGCTGAGGAAGGATCCGTCCTGTGATGAAGGACTGAATTCCCTTCAGGGAGAGGGAGATGGCTACTTTGCGAGATTCGTCACTATTGCCATAGAGGAGGATCAGCATGGGAGGGAATCCTTTGGGGGGATGATTGTAAAGGTTCTGAAACTGCCCGGAAACTAGCAGGGATGAGCAATCTTGGCAAGGAAACAGAAGAGGGAAGGCCCTCTTTTTTCGTGTGACCTTTGACAAAAATGTAAAAATGACGCTACAGTGAAGCTACTTAACATTTATCTCGCCTTGGGTAGGTTTATAGGTACACGAAGGCCAAGAAACAGAAAACAGCGAACAATCGATTAAGAATTCTGGGTTACGCAGATTCCGTTGATTGTTGACTGACACCTGTTTGTTGATATTCGCGTGTTTATGAGCTTCTCGAGGCTCACACTCTATGCAAGCCAAAAAATGGTCTCTGCAACTCGGGGGACGGGAGCTCACTCTCTCTACCGGGCATCTTGCCGCACAGGCGAACGGGGCTGTCACGGTTCAGTACGGCGATACGGTGGTCCTCGCGACCGCTGTCATGAGCCAGGCCATGTCCAAAATGATGGGGTATTTTCCCCTCATGGTGGATTTTGAGGAACGCTATTACGCAGCTGGGAAGATCAAGGGCTCTCGATTTATCAAGCGTGAAGGCCGTCCATCGGATGACGCCATTCTCTCAGGACGGGCTGTCGATCGGACCATCCGGCCCCTCTTCAATAGCCGGATGCGGAACGAAGTCCAAGTCGTGACGACCGTTCTTTCCTATGATGGAGAAAACGATCCGGATCTCGTGGGCATGATTGCCGCCTCGGCCGCTTTGACCCTCTCGGATATTCCATGGAATGGGCCGATTGGTGCTGTCCGCGTCGGGATGACCAATGGGGGCCTTATTTTGAATCCGGTCAGTGATGATCGCCGTCAAAGCACGCTCGACCTCTTGCTTGCCGGGACCAAGGACAAGATCAACATGATTGAAGCTGGGGCGAATGAGGTTCCGGAGGAAAAAATGGTGGAAGCTTTCCGTTTTGGCCACGAAGCCATCCAAAAAATCACGGAATTCATCGAAACGGCCAGAAAGGAAGCTGGAAAAGAGAAGCGTGACGCGGCCCTCTTGAGGGGAACGCCGGAATTCGAAGAAAAAGTCCGCGACTTTTTTGTGAAAGAAGGCCTGCCGGAGGCGCTGTATGTCCTTCCGAAGGCGGCCATGCTCGCGAAGACATCTGAGATCGAAGAAAAAACAGCTGCTTATGCCGCTGAAACATTCCCAGATGAGTCTTATCAAACCGAAATCCTTTCACTTATCGCCGAAGAAGTTTCAGACGAGACGCTTCACAAGAATATCCTGGAGAAAGACGCTCGCCCCGATGGCCGGAAGCTCGATGAAGTCCGTGAGATCGAAACGGCCGTGGGTGTTCTTCCTCGCACACACGGAACCGGTCTCTTTCGTCGCGGGGAGACTCAAGTATTGACTGTGACGACGCTCGGGGCCCCCGGTGACGAGATGGTCATTGACACCATGGAAACGGATGAAAAGAAGCGCTACATGCATTTCTACAACTTCCCGGCCTATTCAGTCGGTGAGATCAAGCCGATGCGTGGCCCAGGCCGGCGCGAAGTCGGGCATGGTGCCCTCGCCGAGAAGGCTCTCATCCCTGTTCTTCCTTCGAAGGAGGACTTTCCGTATACCATCCATGTGATGTCGGAAGTACTCTCATCAAACGGTTCCTCCTCCATGGGCTCGACCTGTGGCTCGACGCTCTCACTGATGGATGCTGGCGTACCTCTTAAAAAGCCAGTCTCTGGTATCGCCATGGGCGTCATCACGGGCGCAGACGGCCGATACAAGATCCTTTCCGACATCCAGGGGCTTGAGGACCACTACGGAGACATGGATTTCAAGGTAGCGGGTACCAAGGATGGCATCACGGCCATGCAAATGGATGTGAAGATTGACGGCCTGACCCCGGACATGCTCGCCAAAGCCATCGAACAAGCCAAGAAAAGCCGGCTCTTCATCATGGAGAAGATGCTCGCGACCATTCCGGAGCCGAGGAAGACCATGTCTCCCTATGCGCCACGGATCATCACGCTCCACATCAATCCCGAAAAGATCCGCGATGTCATCGGTCCTGGTGGCAAGATTATCAATCAGATCATTGATGAAACCGGAGTGGCTATCGACATCGAAGACGATGGATCGGTTTTTGTCACTTCAGCCGATGAGACAAGCGCCCAAAAGGCCGTCGAGTGGATCAACAACATCACCCGCGAAGTGAAGCCGGGTGAGCTTTTCCAGGGGCGCATCACGCGAATCATGAACTTTGGTGCTTTTGCCGAAGTACTCCCGAACCAGGAAGGCCTCATCCATATTTCAGAACTGGCTGATTATCGGGTTGAGAAAGTAGAGGATATCGTCCAAGTGGGCGACATTATCTCGGTTGTCGTGAAAGAGATCGATTCTCAGGGCCGCATCAATCTTTCGCACAAGGCGGCCAAGGCCAAATTGACGCGAGAAGCGCTCGGAGAGTAGCTTTTTCCACACAAAAGAAAAGTTTTGATATATACTAAGAGGAGGAAACTCCTCTTTTGTATTTTTCTCTACATTTATGTCAGCCTGGTTCAAAAAAGACAAACAAAATTCCGAGGGAACGACAGAGTTCGATCACGCTGTCCGCACCATGGAGGACGATCTCGGGGGAAGAGCGCCAAGCACGCCCTCTTCCATGTCACCAGCCGCTTCTAATCAACCCGTCTCCCTTCCCTTACGGAATCAAACGCTATCACCCCTCTCTGTTCAAGAAGAGAAAGCCTCGTCGCGAGAGACTGTAAAGGCCTCAGGAAGCCCTTTTCTTTCTGGGGGGGATTCGAAAGCGCCCGACAATCTTCCTCTCCAAGAGACCTCTCCAGCTTCTGGACGCCCTGCGCCTGGCCCTTCTCCTTGGGGGGGTAACTCCTCTTTCGCCTCTGCCTCTTCTATACCGGACTCTCTGTCTCACGGAGGAAAGAAAAAAGCTCTTGTCATTGGCTCTCTCGCGGTCCTCTCCCTTCTCCTTATCGGAGGAGGCCTGTATTTTTTCTTTATGCGTGGGACAAAAGATGGAGAGATAGCTCCTTCCGTGACCTCTCTTCCTTCTTCGGAGACTACTCCCTCAGTCGACACAACGCTTTCCGGCACCACAGAGACCTCTCTCCCTAGATTGAGCCTGACTCAGCCGAATTTTCTTTCTCTCGACACGGAGACGGTGACTCCGGAGGCTCTCAGGACTGAGCTTCTTAAAACGGCCACCGCAGTGAAGGACCAAAATCTTTCAGGGGCAGTTGAATTTCTCGTGCGCGATCAAAATTACAATCCGCTCGCCTTCTCTCGCTTTGCCTATCTTGCGAAGCTCGACTTACCATCGACTCTCATAAGCCAGCTCGACGAGACTTTCTCGCTCTTTGTGTATATAGACCAGTCTCGGCCGCGTCTCGGCCTCTCACTCTCCGCGAAGGACCCCATTCTTTTCCAGTCCGAACTCGCAAAGGCTGAAAAAAGCTTTCCTCAAGACCTTTCTCCGCTTTTTGTGGATACGACTACGGCTGTTAAACTAGGCTTAGTGTTCAAATCGGGTACTTACAAGAACTTGGCTACCCGCTTTGCTAATGTGGATGCGGGGATGAATCTTTCCATTGACTATGCCGTGGATGGGAACCAGTGGATGGTAGGCACCACGCGGGACACCCTGCGGGGAATTGTCGATAAATACCTAGCGCTTCCTCCAAAAGACTTGAAAACTCCTCTTACCCCATAGCTTTTTTCCGTTGTTCTGACTCAAAAAAGAAAAAAAGAAAGAAAATAATTTACTTTTTTCTCAACCGCGCATTCTTATCAAAGGGCGTTTAAAGAGAATCAAGAATTATTTTGGCTTAGATGCGAAAAAAAGCTTCTCCATATTGACTTCATGCATTTTTTCTGCTATAATTGATTCGTGAGGTTGAAAAAGCGCTGTTTTTTTACAATCGATGAATGGTCGGCGTGCTCCCGCTCACAATGATCCCCCTCATTGTGATGGGAACTCGCTCACTGTTCGAATGCCACGCCAACGCGCGCGGTATCTCCGTTCTGGTAAGGAGAAGGACAAAAACCAAAACAAAAAAGCCCCAAAACATAATAAGAGGGCAAAAAACAAAAACAAACAGCCAAAAGCTGACAGTACCTTTTCAACATCTGGTAATACACCACAGAACGGTAAGCGATAGAGATGAACACACCAGTACCATCTCACAAGGATAGCCACAAACTACACGAAGTTCATGTATAACCGAACATGCCTCTCACCCGGGCTATAGTTGTCTAACTGCGTGTTGGGCCATCCGCCGGGTGTCCGAGCAGCCAATAAATTTATTTTACGGGTATCGCCGGACACCCGGCAACCAACAATTTTGTCGGTTGTCGGGTGAAGGGAAGACGCAAAATGGCCATGATGGGCCTTTTTTTGTTGCCAAAGAGGTCTTTTCTCTCTCATTTACAAGGCGCCATCGAGTTTGCTAAGCTGAATCTTCAAAAAAGCCTATGGCCGAACATATCGCCACCGGACAATTAGGAGAAGATCTGGCCGCTTCCTATCTAAAAGGGGAAGGATTTAAGATTTTGGCTCGAAATGTCGCCAATCCGTTCGGAAAGCGTCTGGGAGAGCTCGATATTGTGGCGGAACAGAAGAAGGAGATTGTTTTCGTTGAGGTGAAGACGCTTCGGGAACGACCGGATGGAGAGGAATGGCTTCCTGAGTGGAATGCGACACCGAGGAAGTTTGTGAAGCTCGAGCGCATCGCGGCCTATTACCTGAAAAAAGAGGGTCTTTCTGAGCGTTCGTATCGCTTTGATGTTGTCGCCGTTACACTTCGTGAGGGGAAAGAGCCCTCCATAAAGCACATTGAGTACGCTTTTTATTAAAGCTCGGTGGCTGGGAGTCAATGGTTTTTGGCCCTAGACTTACCCCGACGAACCTTTTATACTACCAAAAGAGAAACTTATTATTTTATCCTTATGGCTTTGGACGAAAAGACTCTTGCACAGTTGAAAGAACAGCTTCTCGCCGAAAAGAAGCGTCTTGAGGAAGAGCTCGGACGGATCGGCACGCCGACTGGTGGAGAAGGCACTTACGAGACGAAATTCGAGAGCATTGGAGACGACGAAGACGAGAATGCCACGGAAGTCGAGGGCTATGCCGATAACCTGGCTGTTGAAGAAACGCTTGAGGCCGAACTCAAAGATGTGAGCGATGCGCTTGGGAAAATGGAAGCAGGCAAGTATGGGATTTGTGAAAAAACGGGGAAAGAAATTCCTTTGGAGCGTCTCATGGCTTATCCGGCCGCTCGAACAATTATTGAAGCTTAGATTTTCCGTATGGAACTCTCTCCCAAGGCATGGCTTGCTGTTGGGGGAGTTTTCTTTTTGGTCTCTTTGGACTTTTTTCTCCGAATGCATGTCTCACTTCGTGCCTGTAATGAGGGTATCGCTTTTGGTGTTTCGGTTCCGAAACCAGTTATTATCCTCCTAGCGATATTTCTCATTTTTTTCTTTTTCCGGAATTGGAAGGATGAGGCAGATCATTCGTTGGCTTTTGGATATCTTCTTCTTGTGACCGGTGGAGGGCTGAATCTTCTCGACCGTATCGTATCTGGATGCGTCCGAGACTACCTTTTTCTCCCATTTCTCCCACTCTTCCCAAGTTTTAATTTGGCTGATATGATGCTCGTTCTGGGGGTGGGGGTGATCGCTCGAGCCATCTTCCGCCGGACCAGCTAGACAAGGATCCGACTATGCCAGCCAAAGTTTTCTCGGGTGCGACCATCGGTCTCGAATGCATCCTCGTGGAGGTGGAGGTGGATGTTTTGACGCGCGGAATGCACCAATTTAATGTCGTGGGCCTCCCGGATGCGGCCATCAAGGAATCGCGCGATCGGGTGAGTGCGGCTCTCAAGAACAGCGGCTTTCGGCCTCCGCATCAGAGTGGCCGAGTGACTGTCAACCTGGCTCCGGCTGATCTTCCCAAGAATTCCACGATCTACGATCTCCCCATTGCCCTCTCTTTTCTCGTCGCGACGAAACAACTCTCTTTTCCCGTTCAGGATAAATTTTTTATCGGTGAACTGGCTCTTGACGGGGATGTCCGTCGCGTCCAGGGGGTGCTCCCGCTCGTTCTCTTTGCCAAGCGACAAGGCTTTGCGGAGATCTATGTGCCGGAGGGGAATAAGGAAGAGGCCTCCCTCGTTCAGGGAATCGCCATCTACCCAGTGAAGAAACTTTCCGCGATCGTTCTTCATCTCGAAGGAAAACAGAAACTTTCATTGGTAACTCTTCCTCCGGAGAAAAATCCGACACCCGACTATCCCTACGACATGGCCTTTATCAAAGGCCAAGCCCATGCCAAGCGCGCTCTCGAGATCGCGGCCGCCGGCGGACACAACATCCTCATGGTGGGGCCACCCGGATCGGGGAAAACGCTTTTGGCCAAGACATTGCCATCGATCCTTCCGTCCCTTTCGTTCGATGAGAGTCTCGAGATCACACAGATATTTTCTATCGCTGGCCGGCTGATGCGTGACATTGGACTTCTCTCCGAGCGGCCCTTCCGCGCTCCTCATCACGGAGCAAGCGGAGTCGCTCTCATCGGAGGCGGAACGCTTCCTCGCCCGGGAGAGATTAGTCTCGCTCATCGGGGAGTGCTTTTCCTTGATGAATTTGCTGAGTTTCCCCGCGCGGTGCTCGAAGCGCTGAGACAGCCTCTTGAAGATGGAGTGGTCATGGTATCGCGGGCCAAGGGGACCCTTTCTTTCCCCGCGCGCTTCATGCTCGTCGCCGCCATGAACCCATGTCCTTGCGGCCACCACGGCGATCCGGAACGGGTATGTGGCTGTAGTACCTATCAGATCCAAAAATATCGCCAAAAAGTATCTGGTCCGATTCTCGACCGCATCGATCTCCACATCGATGTGCCCCGTCTCAAGTTTGAAGCCTTGGATGAAAAGCGCCTGGCCGAACCCAGTAGCGCTCTCCGAGAACGGGTGGAGAAAGCCCGAACTCTTCAGCGGGAGCGCTTTGTGGAAGCGGGCTGGCTTTCAAATGCCGAGATGGATAACCGTTCTCTGGAAACCTACTGCGTCCTGGATGCTCCGACCAAGGTGCTTCTCAAGAACGCGGTCACTCTCTATAAGCTCTCGCCGCGGGCCTACACGAGGATTCTGAAACTGGCTCGGACGATTGCGGATCTTGCAGGGGAAGAGAAAATCGCCGAATCCCATGTTGCCGAGGCGCTCCAGTATCGCTTCAAGGAGTAATGAGCCCTTTGAGGACTCCTGTACAATAGACAGGCAGGAAGCTCCCTTCTTCAACACACAAGATAGAGCGACATGAAAAAACTGTTCTTCTTTTTTCTCGTGGGCTTCCTCATCTGGTACGGATGGGGTCTTTTGAATCTGACGAAACATGACCCACGAGACGCTTTTCCTCAGACGGCGAAGTCAGTTGTGGTGGCCGTCAATGGAGCGGAGTTTTCTTTTACGGGGGTCGCTCTTGAGACGGTCGGAGCGTTTCTCGAGAAGCAGGGGTTTCCCGTTGATGAGCATGAGTCTGTTTTCCCCGCTCGTTCGGAACGACTTTTTTCGGGGACGCACATTCTCTTTGATCCGGCGCGTTCGATGCGTCTTTTCGTCGACGGAAAGGACGAGACCTTTTCTACTTCAGCCAGGACGACAGCGGAGATCCTCTCGGAGCGCGGACTGACTCTCGATGAGGACGATCTCGTGGAGCCCCTTCGCGAAGAGAGCGTTCCTTCCAAGACAAAGATCATCGTGACACGGGTCGAGATCAAAGAAGAGTTCAAGGACATCCCAATCGCTTTCACGACCAAGACCGAAGAAGACGAGAAGCTTTCATGGAGGAAAACCGTAGTCCGGCAGAAGGGTGAAAAGGGGACGAAGCGGACGACCTACCGAGTGGCGTATCATAACGGGAAGGAAGTCAATCGGCGCGTTTTGAAAATGGAAACCTTGAAGGAACCCGTTGAAGAGATCGTCACTCAGGGAACCTACATCAAGGTAGGGAAGAGCCATCGGGGAGCGGCTTCTTGGTATGCCTGGACCGGGACGATGGCGGCGGCCAATCCGTGGCTCCCTCTGGGGAGCTATGTCCGGGTGACCAACATGGAAAATGGGAAAAATGTTATTGTAGTGATAAACGACCGGGGTCCCTTCGTCCCGGGCCGCATCATCGATCTCGACAAAGTTGCCTTTCAAAAGATCGCCTCCACCGGTGCCGGGGTCATCAATGTGAAGATGGAAGAAATAGCCAATTGATGTATGGATGTAAAAGCGAAAAAATCCCTCGGACAGAATTTTCTCCAGGATGAGCACTATCTCGTGCGGATTTTGGAAACGGCTGAAATCGTCCCGACGGACAAGGTCTTTGAGGTGGGTCCCGGGACGGGAGCGCTTACAGAGAAATTGACGAAGCATGCGGGGAAAGTGGTCGCCGTCGAGCTCGATCCGAGGATGGTAGAGCACCTCCAGAAGCTTTTTGTCGAGTCGGAGGAAGTCTCGATCCTCGAGGGAAATATTCTGGATGTAGACATCAACGAACTTTTGGAGCATGCCGGATTTGAGGCCAAGGAATACAAAGTCGTGGCCAATATCCCGTACTACATCACGGCTCCCATCATCCGAACGCTTCTCTCGCTCCGTCTCCAGCCCAAGAGCGTCACGCTCATGGTGCAGAAGGAAGTAGCGGAGCGCATGACGGCCAAACCCGGAGCCATGAGCCTTCTGTCTTTGATGACGCAGTTCTATACGGATGCGACGCTCGCCTTTACAGTTCCCAAGGAAGCCTTTCTCCCGGTGCCCAAGGTAGATAGTGCCGTGGTGCATCTTGTTGTGAAACGGCCCTACGATCCGGAAACAGACCGCTCGCTCTTTCGTCTGGCGCGAGCCGGATTTGCCGCCCGGCGCAAGACGCTTGCTAATAATCTCTCGTCGAGCCTCCACTTGGACCACACGGTTGTGGAATCAACGCTTGATACAATCGGACTGCGCAAAGACATCCGAGCACAGGCTCTCTCCATGGACGACTGGGAACGCTTGCGCGATTCTCTCTGAAAAAGAAAAAGCACTCCGATGAGCTGGAGCGCTTTTTTTCATGCCTTGCGTGAAGGCTAAAGGGGATGGAGATCCCATTCCCGGAGGCCACCGAGAAGATCGCTTGCTTCTTCGAGGCAAGCCGTGAGACCGACGGCGTCGATGGCATTCTGGAGTTCGGAGATGACAAAACCTTCGCGGGTGAAGCTTTCGAAGAGTTCCCGTGCCCTTCCCTTGTCGAAGCTGATGCGGAGACCCGTGTAGATCCGGGTGAGAAGTTCGTTGAGGGGCACATCCGACTGAAAACCATTGAAAGTGCATCTTCCGGGCGGACAGCCGCGGCTTTCGCAGACAGCCTCGAGGCGCTCACGGACGGACGCTTGGGTTTCCGGATCGGGTTCGTCTCCGAGGCTGAGCGCCGGAAGAACATCTGTGCCGTAGATGGCCATGTTCTCGATGACTGTTCCGGACGGGCAGTCAGTGCATATGGCCCGGACAAGGATCACTTGTACTGGCTCGCTGATCCCGAGGGGGGCGAGAAGGAGACTTCCTTGTGATTGCGTATTCACTTTTTCCTCTTTTGGTAATGGTGCCCCCACAGCTTAGCGTGAAAAGCCTATTTGTCAACTGCCAATGAGCGAAAAGAAGAGAAAGAATCCATAGAGAGTAGCGAGAGCCACAAACCAACCAGGGAGAACGCGGTAACTGAATGTTCGATGAGACTGGCGAGAGATTTGGAGGAGCCAGTAGGCGAGCGAGCCAAAAAAGGCCGCGAGGATGAAGTGAAGCGCATTTTCGATAAATGGGATTTGCCCTGGGCGGAAATCGGCTTTGTCACGGACACGGGGCGGATGGTCGTGAAACAGCATGGCCTCGTGGTCGCGGATATCCCGGCCAAACTCCTC
>JBDTWF010000054.1:0-3293 GCA_040006815.1 Candidatus Moraniibacteriota bacterium
AGATCGCCGGAAAAGGCGCTTCCCTTCTTCAGGAGAAGGCGAAAGCGGCGGAGAGACGGACTCGATAGTATTTTTCGCTTCGCTTATTTCGGGATTCATAGAGTGGTCGGATGAGAAGGAAGGGATTTCCCGCGATACTTCCAAAAATATTTTACGGCACTCGCTATATGGTACCATGTGAGCCGGTTGAATAAGAGAGAGCGAAGAAATCCTCCGCGGGCGCTCCCTTTTCCGAGGTAGTGCCGGAGCGTTGCACCAGGAAAATAAACGACTGAGAGTCCGGATTCCCAGAACCTGCGGCACCAATCGACATCTTCCATGTACATCCAAAAGCGTCGATCCATTGGGCCTACCGCCCGCACATCTTCACGCTTCACGAGGAGAGCTGAACCCATGACCCAGTCGACCGCCCAAGGCTCCTGGTGGTTGTAATCCTTCATCGTGAACCACTCGAGATGCTTTTTTGCCCAGGGGAGATATTTGAACCAGGTACGACGATACAGGATGGTTACTATCCGATAAAAGCGAAAGCAAGTCGGCTGAAATGTCCCGTTGAAGTTGAGTTGCTTTGGCGCCAGAATGCCAATATCCGGATGAGCCCTCTTGTACCGAATGAGATGAACGAGAGTGTCCTTTTCGAGGATCACATCGTGATTCATAAGGAAAATAAATTCTCCCTGAACCACCTCGAGTGCGTCATTGACGAGGGCGCTGAATCCGACATTTCTCTTGTGAGGGATGAATTTTATTTCAGGAAAGTCTTCGCGCAGAAGCGTCTCCGTCGCCTCCAGAGTAGCACTGTCTGAGACAATGAGTTCTGTTGATTCGCCAAGCACTTGACTCGCTTCCAAAACTGACTGGAGGCACAGCCGCAACATCTCCGGTGAACGATACGAACAGATAGCCACGGAAAGAATGGGCTGCATGAGCGTTCTTTAGGGCAAGGATTGGAACAGGGCCCGAATGCGATCGTAGTTTTCTCCCAAAGGCAGGAGGATATATCCGGTTTCCTTGGTCTCGGTTGGAGCATACAAGAGACCCTCCTCGGAATTCTCGAGGACCTTGGTCGAGAGGGTTGGATTCTGGTTTTGTTGATAGAGCTCGAAGAAGCGTTTCATCTCCCACACGGCAAAGTCGGTTCGGACATTGTCGCCGAGACTGTCGAGAACCCCATTGATCTTGCCGAAATCAGTAAGCGTCCCCACCGAGAGGGCTTTCTCCTTGATAGCCTGAATCACCTGCTGCTGGCGCCGGGCGCGTTCGAAGTCATTGGTCTGATAGCGGGCGCGGGTAAAGCAGAGTGCTTTCTCTCCATCGAGCTCATTCACGCCAGCAGGAAGCTTGAAAGTGCCGCCACACTCGAGATTGTCGGGAGTAGCTTTGGCAAAGCAGAGTGGATAGCGCTTGGGATTGAGATAATAGGTTCCATTTTTTCGCTGAATACGCTTTTCCTCAACACCTCCTGAGGGAATGGTGTAGTAAATACCGTCACAGCGCTGTTCCAAACCGCGGAACTGAATGGCTTCTTGAAACGGTTCATTCAGATTGACGGTGACCCCTCCGAGAGCATTCACGAGATCGATGAAGCCTTGGAAATTAATGGCAACGGCGTAGGGAATGTCCATCCCCGTTACCTCGCCCACGACCGTGCGCATGTCTTCCATGCCACCCTTGCCATGATCACGCTCTTCGCCGAGAGCATAGACGGCATTGATCTTCCTGTGCTCTTCTCGTCCAGGCACTTTCACATAGAGATCGCGCGGAATAGAAACCATCGAGGCCCGAGCCGTGTCACCTTCGCCATTTTTTGGATGGATCGAAATCACCATGATGGTATCGGCCAAAAGTCCGCCCCCGACCACCTTCTCCCCGCGCATCCCCAAGAGGAGGATATTGATCTTGCCTTCTTTCTCTCCAGCGAGCTCATCTTTGGCGCCAGGCAGACTCTTCACGAGCCCCCTAAAGATGCCGTCCTTTCCGACAGACATTTTATTGAGGATGCTTCCGGCCTTCAGGAAAAAGGCTCCGGCGGCAATACCAGCGAGTACCAAGAAAAAAACGGCGATCCGAAGCCAGCGCCTTTTCTTGGGCGCTCCCAAGGGCGCGTCAGATTCCGAAGAGTTCTTTTTGAAACGCGTTAAAAAAGACATAGTGTCATCCTTGTTTTTTAGGACTTCTGGTAGACGGCCAGAAGCTTTTCCGCGCTCTTGGCCCACGAAAAGAGCGCCAATCGCTCCCTTCCGAGAGCTATGAGCATATCATGAGCCGCGCGGTCAATGTAAAGAGTATACAAGGCATTTTCCACCTCGGCAAGACTCGCTGGGTCAAAGAAAAGAGCAGCCTTTCCAGCGACTTCTTGGAAAGGAAGGATATTTGAGGCAAGAATGGGTACTCCAGACGCCATGCCTTCGAGGAGCGGAATGCCAAATCCTTCATACAGTGACGGGAAAACCAGCCCTTCACTCCCCGCAATAATGGCCCGGAGAGTCTTTTCAGGAAGGTAGCCCGTAAAAACGATGCCTGGCTCTCCTTTCTCAGAAAGCGCCTTTACGCCTGGATCAACATGATGCCCGACGGGGTCTCCCGTGAGAACAAGCGTTAACCTCGGTTCTTTTTCCCGGAGACGACGAAAGGCTTGAATGAGAAAAGGAATGTTCTTCCTGGGCTGCATGGTTCCGGCCGCCACGAAATATGGTCCGCTGAGAGAGAGCCTTTTTTTCGCTTCGGCCTGTTCCTCATTGGACGGAAGGGTGAGCCAACTTGTCTCAAAGGAATTCGAGACAACGACTACTTTCTCGGAGGGAACATGGTAAAACTTGATTACTTCTTCCTTCGTAAAGAGCGACGGTACGACAATCGTGGTCGACCGGCGGAGAGAAGAAGGAATGAGAAGGGAGAGAAAGAAGAGGTCCTTTCTCCCGATCCACTCCGCGTGCGCTTTAAAAGAAACATCATGGACATGCGTTACCAAAGCAGTTCGACGAGGGAGAAAGAACGGTGCGATGTATTGGGTATGATACACATCCAGCTTATGACGAAGCAGGTACCCAGGAAGCGAAAGAAGGTTCCAGAGAAAGCGGTTCTTTCCAACAAGGGTGACGACGGTTGCATGGGGATTATTCGAAACTCCCAGCCGCTCCCTGAGGAAGTCTAGTTTTTCTGGCTCTTTTTCATCCGTTAGGAGAAAATAGTGGTTCTCATGATCTAGTTTGAGTATCTCTTTGGTCAAATTGAAAAAAACCGCCTCGTCGCCGGTTCGTCGCTCGACCACCAGCTGGCGGATGACGGGTGCG
>JBDTWF010000055.1:0-12103 GCA_040006815.1 Candidatus Moraniibacteriota bacterium
AAGGCAACGAGAAGAGTGACTAAGGGGAAGAGAAGGAGAACGAGCAAGCGAAGCGACTGCTCGACGAGCTTCTCCGTCTCCACTTTATTATTCTCCGCCGTAGTCTTGGCAATAGCGGGGATGAGAAGAAGCGCTAAAGCGTAAAAGAGATAGTAGGGGAGCCGCCCCACTGTAATGGCGGCATTGTAGATCCCCGTGAGGTAATCACTCCCGAGGAAGCCTTTCACTAGGTAGAGATCGGTCGTGAGAATGAGTTCATAGAAAAGGAGAAAGAGCGTAAGCGGCCAGGCATACTTGAGAAGCGTCATGGAGGAAAAGGAAGAGTTCTTTCGCTCGGTATGGGCCACGGGGAAATATTTCCTCGTGAGGAAGACTTCGAGGATGAGTCCGACGAGGAAAACGACGAAGGGGGCCAAGATGTTCCCGGTCACGGCTCCCTGGACACCAAAGAGAGAGGCGAGTCCCACGATGAGGGCGATGCGGGAGAGGGCACGCACGGTTTTCAGGATGGCTTGCACTCGGAAGAAGTGGAGCCCGATAAAGAAATAGAGATTGAAGGACGAAGCGGCAAAGGTGGGGATGATAAGAGCCGAAAGCTGAAAAAGCGGTGTGAGGCTATCATCGCCTAAGAAATGTGCAATGAGAGGAGCCAGGAAAAAGAAAAGCACCGTCACCCCTCCCATGAGAAAGGTTTGGAGCTTCATCGCCGCGAAGCGAATGCCGTAGATGTCTTCCGGATGCTTCTCAAAAGCGGCGCTCAGGTATTTCGACATGGTGGTCGGGATGCCATTGCCTATGAGTACTATCACCATGGTCGTGAGCGTAATAACGAGCCCATAACGGCCGTAACCCTCGGGACCGAGGATGCGTCCCGTCGCTGAGTGCACGATATAGCCAGAGACATTGTAGATGAGCTCAGCTACGGTGAGCCAGACGAGGGCTTGGGAGAATTTTTTCATAAAAGAGAGCGTTCTTGGAGGGCGGCACTTACCAGCTGGAACACTTCTTCCAGAGGCTTTCCGGCGGAGATAGGAACGAAATAACTAGAGAGAGGCGTTTGTTCGAAGAGTTTCTTTTTGACGATCAAATAATCGCGACCCTGTTCTGGGATGCGCTCTCGTTGCATGACGATCTCTGGCTCGACATTAAAGTAGAAGGCACAGTCCGGCCGGGGGATAAGTTTTTCTAGGGACGAATGGACCCTTTCCTCTTTCGCCAGAAAGGCAATGTTCACGAGTGTATCGTAGAAATAGCGATCGGAAAGAAGATAATCATAGTGTGGGCTCACTTTTTTGAGATAGAGCCGGAAACGGAGAAGATCAATGAAGAGGAAAAGCTTACGGAAGAGGATACCCCACCAGGAACTTTGCGTCTTCCCTGTACCTGTCGTATCTTGGCCCTGGCCTTTTTGCCAGGAACGCTGAAGCCGATTGGCAAGCGAGAATTCAATCACATGGAAGACGAGGACGCTCTTTCCGCGTTGCAAGAGAGTGCTCTCGAGGAGCTGACGCTGGGTGGATTTCCCCGATCCGTCGACACCGCTGATGGTAATGAGTTTCATACCTAATACATGATGACTGAGACCGGTTGCATTTTGGCAACCACCTCTCCGATGCCGTTGGCCGTGACGCTCTCAATGACTGCTTCTGAACGCTTGTAGTGGGAGGAGTCCTGCTCAATGACCTTGGAGGAGCGTCCGTTGTAGAGCTTGACGCCTTTTCCGGCAAGTTTTTTCTCAAGCTCTTCACGGTTTCCGGGGACTACTGAGTCAGTCTTGGATTTGGCTTTGCCAGCGCCATGATTGCAGGAGAAAAAGCTCGACTCATTTTCGTCAGTCCCCACCGAGAGATAAGCTTCCGTACTCATGGAGGTAGGGATGAAGGAAGGCTCGCCGGTTTCTCCAAAGACGGGGTGATGCTTCATGCGGCTTGGGCCGTAGGAGCGAGTGGTGCCGTTTCGGTGGACCCAGAGCTTCTTTCCGAAGTGCTCCTCCTCTGAGACGAGGATGTGAGGCATATCGTAGAGGAGATCGAATTCAGGGTCGCGAGCAAGAACCTCTTTAACGGTTTCACTGACATTGTGCGTGATGGTAGCGCGATTGGCATGCGCCCAGTTGGAGCACGCCTTTCTCGCCGCCATGTACATTTCGCCTTCTGGAGCGTGGCCCTCATAGGTAAAAAGCTCTTCTTTGGCGCCATTCCCATACTCTTTTATCTTTCGGGCGATTCTTTTGTAGGTGTCTTTCAGGGGAGAGCGAAAAAGAAGCTTGCCAAGCTCGACCATGATGGCCTGCGAGAGGTGTTCACGCTTTTTGGCCGTATACATGTACATACTGTATTGTCCAAGGATTCCGGAGCCGCAGTGCACCATGAAAAGATACTGGCCCTTTTTGAGATTGAATTTTTCCGCTACTACTGGATCAACGATGTCCGTGACCTTCATCAGGTCGAGGAAGTGATTACCGGCCGCACCGAGAATTCCCAAGCGATACTGGGCAAAGAACAGGAAGAGCTTGGGAATGACATTAAAAATATCCTTGCGTGACTTCTTTCCTTCAAAGAAATTTCCACCATCGATGGAATTCTTGGCCTCATTCTTCGTCTCTATGCCGAGGTGCTGGATGAGCGGATCTATTCCGTCACGGCAGATGTCCACCACGAGATCGAAGGGGATAGAGGTGCCAGTGAATTTTTTGGTAGGGACTTTGTCCACGAGGGCCTTGAAAAGAGCATCCAGCTCCTCGGGAGTGGTGTTCTCCTCGGTCAAGTTCGTCCGAACAATGCGCATCCCGCACGCCGGATCGGAATCGTTCACTTGAGGGAGAATGTATTTTCCCGAGACAACAGTCGTTCCGGTCGCGTTCTTCCGGCCAGGTTTGGAATGGACATCCGCCATCGCCGCGACATGCTGCGAAACCGAGTCGTTCCTCGCGACGCTTTCGAGCTGTTGGAGGGTGGCATCGCTCGGCATCAGCTCTTCGCCAACATGAAAAATCACCGGCACTTTCATTTTGGCCGTTTTCATTTCGCTCCGCTGGGAGTTTATTTTTTTGATGGATTCTTCGTACATTTCTTTTAGAGGGAAGCGTAGAGGGCAGCGTATTGAGCGGCGGTTTTTTTGACGTCAAAATTGGCCTCTACAAAACTGCGCGCCGCTTGGCCGATTTGCTTCCGTACCTCCGGATTATCCCTTAGATAAGCCATAGAACGGAGGAGTTCAAGCCATGAGGCTCTCGGGATAGTAACAGAAAATTGGTTTCCCGTAAACTCTCGAAACTCAGGGAGGTCAGAGAGGATGACGGGTTTTCCGCAGGCGTAGGCTTCAATGATGACGAGCGGAACATCAAATTTTCCTTTGAGGTCCATGACTGGAAAGATGACTATGTCGGCTATGTTGTAGAGGCTCGGCATATCGGCGATAGTGTCAGTGAAGCGGATGAAATGGGAGACACCGGCCTCTTCGAAGGAGCGCTTGACCCAGGATTTTTTTTGAGCGTCTTTTTCATTCTTGACGCGACAAGCGAAGAAAAAACGGACATTTGTTTCCGGATTTTCCTGGAAGAATCGAACGAATGTCTCCGTCAGCATGTCAGTCGCTCCGAGGCGCGTGTACTCACCGGGATACATGATGACGAAATGACTCTCATCAATACCAAAGCTCTGGAGGAGAGCGTGAAACTTGGGTTGGGGGGAATATTTCTGGAGATCGATCCCGGGATAGATGCGCTCGACATTCTCGATGCCGAGACTCTTGATTTTTTGCTTGCTGGCGTCGGTATAAACAATGATGCGGTCGGCAAAGAGTATTTTCTTGAGCTGGGTGTCCGTGTAGAGATCCTGGCGAAGCGTAGCGACGGTCTGAACGGTCTTGCCTCCCTCGGGGAGAGCGAGGAGCCGGATGAGAAGAGTGTTGAGAAGTGTGGGAGTGAAGAGATAGTGAACGATGTCGAAGTGGTAGCGCATTTTCCGTAGGTATCGAAGGAGTCTCAGTCGCTCAAAAAAATCAAACCGTCCGCTCCTGTAGAGAGGGGTTTCCCGGACGGTATTTGGGACGCCAGAGAGACCCTCATCGGTTGTGAGGAGGGTGAGGGTGTGATCGCGAACCTCACGCCCCAGGAAGTAGGCGAAGTTTTTGGAGGCTTCATCCCAGGGCGGGACGAGCGGGCGGGTAGCGAGAAGGACATTTTTCATGGGAGTACCGAGCGATAAATCTCTTTCTTCTCTGGGCCTGTCTCCACAAGGACCCTCGTTCGTGTAGCCGTTGAGGCCCTCTCAATTACCATGATGCTTTCCTGAGATCCAGTTTCCAGTTCCACGGAGCCCTGGGTAAGGGTTCCGTCTTGCGTGAAGACCTGGTAGCGAAATTCACGCTTTGTGGAGTGATTTTCAATCGAAAAAGAAAGGTCGCCTGGGTCTTCCGGATGGACAAATGAAATGACCCACCAATTCTTTCCGGCATCCGGGTCGAGTTCAGAGTTGTTTTTCCAGAACAAAAAGCCCGCACTGACGAGAAAAAAGACGGCTCCCCAAACAATCAGAGTTTTTTGGCTCATAGAAAGCTTTTCTCTAGTATATCCAATTTTTCAATGCTTGTCAGTCGCCGTTGACAAAGCCCTCTCTCGCTTCTAGGATACGGGCGAACCATCTATGGAAAAACCTAGCCAATCCGTTGGAGAACCCTTGTTTCAAAAGATTCCCGTCGTCCTTCTTTCGGGATTTTTAGGAGCGGGAAAAACCACCCTTCTCAATCGGCTTCTTCAAGAAGAACATGGCCAGAAGATCGCCGTCATCGTGAATGAATTCGGATCCATTGGTATCGACGGGAAATTGATTATCGGAGGTACCGAAAAGATCGTCGAAATGAACAATGGATGCATTTGTTGCACGGTCCGAACTGATCTCGTCGAAACGCTCACTCGTTTAGCCGAGTCAAAGCTTGGGATGAGTGGAGAAAGGCTTGATTTTGAATCAGTGGTCATCGAGACGACCGGCCTCGCTGATCCGGTCCCTCTCATCCACACCTTCCTCCTCGATAAGGTGGTCAATACCTGCTATGAACTCTCGGCGATTGTGACATTGGTAGATGCCTCTCATTTCACCAAACAGCGGACATACCTTCCGCTCGTCGAAGAACAGATCGCGTTTGCGGATGTGGTCGTCTTGAACAAAAAAGATTTGGTCTCTCCGGCAGAACTAAAAAAACTCGAACAAGACATTCGTACCATAAATCCATTTGCCTCCTTCTGTACTGCAAAAGAGGGCAACATTCCCTTTGACGAACTTTTTACCAAGAAATTCTTTGATGCTGAGAAGGTTCGGAGCGAAGTGGAGGCATTGTCTCACGCCGAGCATGATCACCTCGACGGAATCGTTTCGGTTATTCTCCAAACTAAAATCCCCGTAGAAGAGGAGTTGCTGTATCTTTGGCTCGGGAAAATGTTGGACCGATACGGCCCTGACATCCTGCGCTACAAGGGAATTGTCTCACTGGCTCCTCTCCAAGAGAAGAGGGTGCTCCAGGGCGTCCACGCTCTTTATACGCTCCATCCGGGAGGAGTCTGGAAAGAGGGGGAAGAGAAAGAAACGGAATTGGTCTTTATCGGAAGGAGCCTTGAGGAAGAGTGGTTCAAGAAAAGCTTCGCCGAGGATGTCTCACCCTTGGCCTAATGGCGGGCGTAGATGTGAAGCGCATCGCTTGCGTAGAGACGAGAGAAAGAAGGGGATTTTTCAAACTGCGTCGCATCGAAATGGGGATTGACCACCACGAGATTGACCCCCGTGTCTTCGTAGCATTCCTTGCCCTGAAGAGTATTGGGGATGGAGATCATCGCGAGCGTGCACTGTTCGTGGCGGGAACCGCCTTCTGCGTACCGACTGAAGAATCCTCGAGAGAGCGGGTAGCTGTAGTCACGCAGGAAAAAAAGCTTCATCCAGGAGTCAGCCACGATGTAGTTGTGGTCCTTGAGGACGACATCATCAGCCTTGGCATGTTTCTGGAGGTAGCGGCTTCCGGCAAAGGTCTCGACAGCCTCACTTCCCCTGGATCGATTCCCGATTGTTTGTGAGTTTTCAAAAAATCCATTGGCGATGACGAAGGTAAAAACAGTCACGAAGAGGAGGCTCGAAAAAAGAGACGGGAGCGGAAGCTCTCGAGAAGAAGGCCTGTTTTTTTCCTGAAGAAAAGAGAAAAGGGCGGTCGTGGCGAGCCCGCCGAAGAGCGCCAAAGGAAAGACGAGATAGCTCCCGATCCGATTGGACGGAATGTCGATAAGGAGAAGCCCGGGGAAGAGGCTCATGACAAGAAGCATGGCGCCCCAACCAAGGAGGAGTGCGCTCCCGTAATTTCTCCGCCAAGGAAGAGTAAGGAGAAGGATGAGTCCCGAGAGGCCGACGGCCATTTTGGCCATGCCGACGGTATTGGTGGCCTGGAGGAAGGAGAGGCCGGTGCGCGTGGTCTTGGTCGGAGTCCCGATGGCGCTATCGATGGCTTCCTTGTCGAGATAGCTGGGGAGTCCAAAAAAGACGATGGTGATGGCGATAAAAGCAAGAAGGAGAAGCACTTCCTGTTTGAGCAACAACGAAAACCATACCCGAAATATCCCGCCGAGATTTTTCCAGTGAAAGGCGAGAAGTGCGATCCCTGAGCCAGCGAGCAGGAAGAAGAGAACGAAGACGCTTAAGTGGTGGGTATAGGCGAGGATGAAAGAGAAAAAAATGGCGAGACCAAGGAAAGAAGCCTTTTTCTCAGCGAGTGCCCGCAAGAAAAAAAGAAGGATGACCGGGATCAAAAAATTTCCAAGGGTATTACCGACGACGCCGCCTGAGACGAATTTTGCCTGAGGAGAAGCGAGCGCATAGAGCGGACCGACGAGAAGAAAGGTCACAAGAGCGATCTTCTCCCCTGAGAGAGAAGGATGTTTTTCTTCGAGAAGCGATCCGATACGCCAAGCGAGGGAGACAGAGGCGAGAACAGCGAGCAGGTTGATGAGGGAGAGAAAGTTGATTGGGAACGCACTGAGGTAATCGAGGCCACTAAGTGTCGCGATGGCGGCGAAGGGAAGGTGTTCTCCGACAATGAAGTCAGCGATCGGCCGCGGGGCGGAGACTCTGGCCTGCCCTTCTTCATCCACAATAATATCGCTTTTCGCATAGACGGGGAGCTTCTTCGTTTCTGTGATGATTTTGGACCAGTACATGTGGTGGCCGAGATCAGTGGCGGTCGGAAGAATAGCATCTTTGAGGTAGAGGGTTTTGATGAAGACAGTCGAGAGAAGGAGGAAGAGAAAGAGGAGGCCTTCTCTCTTGGAGAATGTGAAATTTGTGTGGGCGGCTGGTACCACGATCACCCCTTCTTTTTTTCGAAAGAAAGAAAAAGTATATCCAACCCCGATAAGGGCGAGAGAGCCAAGCGCGAGAGCAGAAAGGATAGGAAGAGGGGAGAGAGCGATCCCGGCTCGAGCGAGGAAGAGCATAACGAGATCGAGTAGTCCGAGACTGAGACCAAAACTGACGATGGTTTTATCAAAAAAAGAAAGAAGCTCTCTTTTCAAAAGAAAGTGGACAAAAAGAGCTCCTGGCAGAAAGAAAATGCTAAGAAGAATGAGTGTGAATGTGAGGGTTTCGGTGAGGGCGCTTTCCATAGGCTAGTGGCTCTCTCGGGCGCTTTTGAAAAAATCTTCCAAAAGCTCGATGTAGCGTAAGCTTATCACGGACCAAGCGAAATGTTCTTCGGTATAGAGCGCCGCTTTTTGACCGAAGGCCTTCCTGGCTGAGTCGTCGTTTAAAAGTTCAATGATCTTTTTCGCATACCCTTGCTGATCTTCGGGCTCAACAAAAAAGCCGTTCTCTCCATCCACGACTGCTTCTTGGAGGCCCTCGAGACGGGACACCACGATGGGCAGACCGCAAATCGCCGCCTCGATGACGGAAATCCCAAAACCCTCCATCGAGCCGGGAACGCGGATATTGGGAGCAACGGCAAGATCTCCTGTGTTCAAAAGAATTTGAATGTCTTTCCAGGGAACATTCTTCAGAAGCCTCACTTTTTTTTCAAGATGGAGCTCTTGCACGGTTTTCTCGCAGGCCGGGAAGATATTCTTGTCTCCCGGGGCTTTCCCGGAAGCAACGCCTCCCGCCGCAACAAAGAGAACATTTTCCGGCAAAGTAGGGACGACATTTCGTATGAACCACTCGACCCCTTTGTGTTTTACGAAGCGTCCTATTCGTACCACAACTTTTTTCTCCTGAGTCTCCTCTCCGAGGAGGTGACTCAGATCATTGCGGGTCGCAGAAATACGGAGGTATCCTGGATCAACGCCATTCGGGATAACAAAGGCCCGCTCTGGCTGAATGCCGATGGAGAGTGCGACATTCCTTGTTTCTTGGCTGACGCAAATAATGCCATCTAGGCTTCTGAGGGCTGGGAGATTGATGGCTTTGTAGAGACGGGAAAGAAGAGATTTTTTTTCAGCAAAGGTGAGATCGAGTCCGTGAATGACGGAGACAATCGCTTTCTTGGGGAAGAACCAGCTAACGAAACAGCCTAGGGGAGCGAGAACGCCGTCGCCTAAGAGGAGGACATCGTAGCGGCGGAGAAGAAAAAGTGCCCGAAGAGTTGCCCAGGGAACGAAAAAAGGGAGAAAGTTTTTCCCTCGGGTATTGGCAAGAGTTTTGACTTCGGCGTTTTTCCCCAACCAGACGGAGAGAGCATGGTTCTGGTTTTCGATGCCCCCGATGACCGGTGGATAAGCGCGAGAGATGAAAAGAATTTTCATGGAGCGTGCGCGATTGAAAAGTAGCTAAACGGCCTCTCCCTATTTACTCTGACCGTACTTCTGGATTTTTTGAAGGTAGAGACCTTCCTCGGTTAGCTTTCGGTTAGATTTAATCATGTCGGCGATAAAGGCAAAGATAAGGAGTTGCATGCCGATGAGAAAAGTAACGCTTGAGAAGAGGAGGTAGTTCAGGAACGGCGTCACTTTGAAATCATGGGTGAAATACTTAAAGAAGAAAATAGCAAGTACTAGCATCGAGAGTGCGATGAGAAAAAGTCCAGGGTAACCGAAAAATTTCATGGGCCGGACATCACGAACTGCTCGGATAATAATCCGAAAACTGTTACTTACATAACCTAAGATGCTTTTTACAACACGTGATTTACGGTCAGCGAAATAGGTTACTTCTACCGGAACCCATTGAATTATCAGATTTTTACCGAGTGCATCAATGATAGCTTCTTGGACATAGGTGAATGCCCCTGGAAGATTCAATCGAAGAAGGGCCTCACGGTTATAAGCGCGGAAACCGCAGGTGAGATCCTTAATTTTGACATTCATGAAGCTCCCAATAAGAGATGCGGCCAAACGATTGAGGATATCTTTCACGAAAGGAATATTTTTAGCTTTTGGTCCAGAAAACCTATCAGCACTAACAATATCCGCAGTACCAGAAAGTATTGGTTGTATCAGTTTATATATGTCATTAGGTTCAAACTGTCCATCAGCATCAAGATTTACCATAATATCAGCACCATTTTTCAAGGCCTGTTCAACACCATCGCGAAATGTAACCCCAATTCCTCGGTGGATGCCTCTCTCATAGATCGAATCAACGCCAGCCAACCTACTTTTTTCTAGGGTTTTATCGGTTGACCCATCACTCGTTACTTGGATAAAAACTTCATCTACGCCCAGAATTTGGCGCGGAATACGCTTAATAGTCGATCCTATTCTCTCTTCCTCATTCCATGCTGGGATATTTATAACAAGCTTCATAGCCTTATTTTTTAATAAGATTAGCATTTATTGGTGTCACTAGCTTTATAAATTTTTATGAAACTTGAGAAAAAAAAGAGTCAGGAGTATTTTAAGCGGTTCAAGAGCGCTCTTACGGCTCTGTAATCCAAGTATTTTTTCCGCAGACATGATTTTTCCAGCCACCCTGTAATGATTCATTACCAAGCGAACTCGTGGTATATGGTAATCGCTTGTGATAATGACCGAATCGACCGTACTTTGATCGAGGAGATCGTGCGCATTACCAATAGTAGAACTATATCCTCCAATGACCGAAGCTTCATTCCCTGCCGCACGCTTCCTGAGCTCGAAATCTTTTTTATTGCGGCTATATAAAACAAAGACCTTAGACATATTTTTCCTTATACCACTGGATTGTTTCTATAAGACCTTGCTCAAGAGATACTGTTTGTTCCCATCCAGTCATTTTTTTGAGATTGCTAATGTCGGCTTTAATATGAGTATTTTCCCATTCGCCTTTTCTCATTGGAATATGAGTAATCTTCGATCTTGAGTCAGTCAATCGAATAATTTGATTCACGACTTCGTTCACACTGAATTCTTGCCCCACACCAATTTCAAAAACGCCACCCTCACACTTACCCCAGTTTTCCATTACAGCGACTGTTGCGTTAATTGTATCTGTCGTATGTACAAGATCCATTGTCTGCTCGCCATTTCCGTATATCTCAATATTTGTATTTCTCAATGCATTTACTATAGCTGTCGGAATAAGTTTCTTATACCCAGATTCTTCTTCGAGTGGCTGCCTCGCACCATACACATTAAACCACTTTACTATAGCTGCCTTAACTTTATGTTCACGACGGTACATTTCGATAAAAGATTCCGCAGCAACCTTTGTAATAGTGTATGTGTTTACCCAACAATTCGGCTTTGATATCCCGATAATTTTTGTGCCAAAATTTTTGCACGCATCAAGTACAGTGAGTGTGCCGATGATATTTATCTTTGCCGCTTCGATCGGAGCATCCACAAGTTCGTGCGTTCCCAGCTTTCCTGCGAGATGAAAGACAAAGTCCATTCCTTCCATAGCTCCATAAACATCCTCTTTGCTCGTGACGCTTCCTATTTTTGTAGGGATGTTGTTCCATTTCGGAGGAATGACATCCATCCCAAAAATCTCGTGCCCTCTTTTTCTTAATTCATCCGCGAGATGACTTCCTATGAATCCTGATGAACCCGTTATTAGGCACTTCATAACTCATTAATTAACTTGTTTAGAGAATTCCCTAAGAAAAAAATTATTTTTCTTCCTTCTGAATGAGATATTTGAATTCCATACAGTTAAAATGGCATGTAGCTTTCGCTCCTTCGAGGCCCTTCTGGACAAAACTCTTTTGGCACATCTGGAGATCTTTTTGGCACGCAAGCGTGTGGCTGTGGTAATACTCCCCATCAAATTCATACCCGAAAAAAGACATCCCGACGTAGACAACGACAAGCAAACCAGCCAGCCAGATAAGAAGGCGCAGAGTTCCAAAAATCATAAAATCGCAAAAACTAACGACCGATGCCCTTATATATGATACCAGCTTTTTCGAAGGCTTGCTTATCGAGGCAGTTCTTGCCGTCAATAATGACCCGGATCCCGTTTTCCTTGAGGATATCGGGAGTGATACCTTCCTTGAATTCTCGATGATCGGTAGCCAGGACCAAGGCAGTTGCGCCGGCGAGGAGTGTCTCAAGCGAGGCTTCACTTGAAAGTTTTATGACATGCGGATCGAATGTTTTTATGACAGCTTTGTGTTTTTTTAGTTCCTCAATGATTTCAAGGGCGGGTGACTCGCGCAAATCATCGATGTTCGCCTTATAGGCCAGACCGAGGACACCGACGATGCTTCCGTTTAACGGCTCCTTGATCTCATTGAGGGCATCTTGGAGAAGCTCCACGGTATAACTCGGCATGGAATTATTAATCTCACGCGCAATCTTCAGGAATTTATGGTCGAAGCCTGACTTTTTAGCCCGCTCAATGAGATAGTAAGGATCAACTGGAATACAGTGGCCTCCGACGCCGCAAGAAGGGTAGTGGGCCATGAAGGCAAAGGGCTTGGTCGCAGCTCCCTGGATGACATCTTTCGTATCAATGCCGAGTATATCAAATGATCGAGCCAGCTCGTTCACGAAAGCGATGTTGATGTCCCGGAAGGAATTTTCCACGATTTTGACGGCCTCCGCTTCGCGAATGGAGCGCATGGGTCGAATCTCTCCGTCGACAATGGAACGATAAAAGGCGATGGCTTTCTCAAGTCCCGTCGCCCCAAAGGAACCGACGACTCGTGGAAT
>JBDTWF010000056.1:0-12505 GCA_040006815.1 Candidatus Moraniibacteriota bacterium
ACGCCCTCCTTTTCAAAAAAATTGATTGATTGGACATTGAATCCGTGCCCCTCATCCATTTTGTGCGGGAGGTAAATGACCGGCTCCATCCCAAGAGCGAGCAATGTCTCTCGAATAATGACCGAAGAAGTCACGCCGTCGGCATCGAAGTCGCCAAAAATTCCGACTTTTTCTCCCTTGTCTCGAGCCGCTCCGATGCGGCTCACTACTCTTTCCATGACCGAGAAAAGGAACGGGTCGTGAAGATCGCGCTCATAGTTTGGAAAAAGGAATTCTTCCGCGTTTTGCCCGGTCAGAGAAAGCCGCTGTGACAAAAGAGCCGCTACCACGGGATGGAGCGGCGACTCAAGAGGTTGTTCTTTCCCTTTTTCACGGAACTTCCAGGTAACGGCCATAGAGTCTATGTGCAGATAAGCTCGGCGTCAAAACGCTTCTCTTGAGGGTTTGTCTGTTTGAGGCGCAAGACATAGCGCTCTCCCTCTCCGCTGGTGCATATAAAATCAGAGTTAATCCCCATGTCTCTTGCAAATTTCTGTCCGTCATAGCTTTTCGAATCGAGCGCGAGAATATAGTGCGTCGCCGAAAGCTGTGCCTTGAGCCGTACGACCACTTCTCGCGGAGAGGTCGTATCACGAACAATGAAATCATTCACGCCAAGCTCCTTGGCTCGATCTTCGTCTTCCTTGCGCCCAAGGTGAGAAAGAAAAACGATGGGGATGTGCGAAGTAACGACATTTTTCCGAAGTGCCTCCACGAGGGTGAACCCATCCATCTTCGGCATGATGATACCGGTGAAGATAAGATCGGGAGTTTCCTTGTCTATCTCCTCGAGAGCTTCCAGGCCATTTCCGGCCTGACGAACCGTAAAATTGGACTCTGCAAGAATCTCGGCATAAATATTTCGCATCTCTTCGTCATCGTCTACCAGAAGCAAACGGATATTCTTATCCATAAAAAAGCTTTAGCTGATTGTACATTGATTGTAACTCAAACAGCCCTTCTCCTCCACTCGGAAGCTATTCGGAGAGGGTGCCGAGCTCCTCAATGAGCTTTTTGGCCTTTCCCGAGAGCTTTTTAGGAACCCGAAGACCTACCCGGACGAGGTGATCGCCCCGGCCATAGCGCCCGAGATGAGGAACACCCTTCCCCCGGATGCGAAAGACTTCGCCCGCTTGCGTTCCAGCCGGAATCTTCATAGTGACAGGCCCCTCAATCGTTTCTACATCGATCTTATCGCCCAAAACTGCCTGAGAATAGGAAATGTCAAGACTGAGAAAGATGTCGTCTCCTCGTCGCTCAAATTTCGGATGCGGTTTCACATGAATGACCACAAAAAGATCACCGCTCCCGCCTCCTTTTTCTCCTGCCGCACCCTGACCAGAAACGGAGAGCACTTGCCCCTCTTGGACTCCGGCAGGAATACTGATCGAAACCGAGGTTTCCTCGTGGACTCGCCCGGCACCATGACAGGAAGGGCACTTTTCAGCATAGGTTTTTCCGCGACCATCACAGGTTTCACAGGACAGAACCTGAGCAAAAGCGCCGAGGATGGTTTGCATCGTGCGCCGGACCTCTCCTTTGCCATTGCAGGTCTTACAGGGTTCCTCCTTAGACCCCGGCGCTCCACCAGTCCCGTGACATGTTTTGCAAGAACCAAGCTTTCTTAATCGAACCTCCCGTTGCACCCCCTTGACCATTTCTTCAAAGGTGATCTCGATATCCACTTGGATGTCAGAGCCAGTCCGATCACGCATGCCACTTCTGCGAGCACCACCAAAGATTCCGGAAAAGAGATCCTCGAAGCCAGACCCCTGAAAATCAAAATCCTGAGCTCCGCCGGAATTGCGAAAATCAAAACCGCCGAAGCCTCCTCCTTGAGGTCCAGCACCATTGGCCCGCTTACCAAATTGATCGTACTCCCGGCGCTTTTCGGGATCGGAAATGACGCTGTAGGCCTCATTGATCTCCTTGAACTTTGCTTCATCTCCAGTCCCTTTGTCCGGATGATATTGATGGGCTAGTTTTCGGAAAGCTTTTTTGACCTGGTCCTGGGAAGCGTCTTTGGAAACACCAAGGATTGCGTAATAGTCTGCCATAGAGGAATGTTAGCACTCCCAATTATCGAGTGCTAAAACGAAACTGTCAAGAATTTACCCTTCCAAGCGCTCCTGCATGACGCTTGCCTCACCAATCTGGATGACCCGGATCCGGAGAAGGAAGAGAAAAAGGAGATGCGCCACGCCTGACCAGATCGGCAACAAAAAAGAGGCAGTTGGATAAACGGTGAGGAAGAGGAGAACCGAAAGAATAAAGGGAAGCACGGGCACAGGAAGCCCTCTGTATTCCTGGGTGCCACTGATAAAAGTGAGGGTTTTCTTTCGGAGGACTTCAGAGAGGACGGTTCCCATTTTCTCGTCACCGCCGACTTGGCGTCCCAAGAGCTTGGAAAAGTTCTCGCGTTGTCCAGCCAGTATGGCTTCCTGAAGGGCAGGATTCTGTGAAAGACTCTCAATCTGTATTCCCTGCTCTTCGAGAATAGCCTTCACTTCAAGCGGAAGTTCCTCATCAGGGATTTTTCCCGAATCATTCGTACGCATCTCCTTCAAAAAGGTGTCCACCGTCACCTCTTCATTCTGAAGCGTCCGAAGTGGCGGGTAGAGAGGGCCCATAACACGGAGAACCCAAGCCCCCGTTCCCTCACCTAGATCGAAACTGGGAACCAGACGCTCCCAAGAGAGTGCTTGCGCGTGAACATAGTACTGGCTCGAAAGGACTATGCTCAAGCCCAAAAGAAAAACTGGGAGACCAAAAAGGATGCTCCGCCGGAATGAAAGATGGACGCGCTCATGGAGTTCATGCTGGACTTTCCCGATAGCGTGATACGCGAAAAAAACGCCCACCCCCATGAAAAGGAAGTGCGCGATACTCGAGGCGAAAAAAAGGCCCGGGAGAAAGACAATGGCCGCCGCCAAGAGAGGAAAAGAGCGTCCCTCCCAAAGAACGCTCCCAAGGGCGAAAAGAACGATAAGAAGTGAAAAGTAAAAAAGGGGTAAAAAGAATGTACTCCCCCCAGGGAGAAGCGCCGCCTCAAAAACCGACCGCCAAGAGAAATAAGAAAAGAGAGCCAAAGGAAAGAAGAGTCCGATACCCATGAGTTGACGACGAGAGAAGGCGTGCCTTGAAACGCCTGCCTCGCTAAAGTCCGTTTTGAGCTTTGTTTCTGACATGTTCTTCAAATGTCTTGGCAAAAACGGTCACCCCCGTCTCAGGATTGTTAAGAAAGTAGAAGTATTCGTTCGGCATGGGGTCAATGACAGACTGAAGCGCCTCAAGTCCGGGATTGCCGATTGGACCAGGAGGAAGGCCAGGATTCTGATAGGTGTTATAGGGTGAAGCAGTTTGGGTTTCTTCGACGGAGTATTTGAACTTCTTGTCTTTCAAAATGAAGCGGAGCGTCGCATCACTCTGAAGGGCTTGGCCAATCTCGAGGCGCCGGAGAAAAAGATCCGCCACTTGGCGCCGCTCTTCTTTCGTGCGGACTTCCGCTTCGACGATACTCGCCAGCGTCACCCACTGGTGGAGCGTCAGCCCCTTGGCCTTGGCTTGTGTCAGCATGTCGCTCGTGATTTTTTCCCCGAAATTCTTGAGAAGCTCATTCACGATAAGCTCGCCTGTCGCCTGTTCGGGAAAGATGTAGGTATCCGGAAAAAGATATCCTTCAAGGCTTTGCCCCGCCGGAAGACCTGCGAGAAAAGCATAGTGTTCGCGCCATTTTGGAAACGGAGCATTCACGATCTTTTTGAAATCCTCCCCGGGAAGATTGTTGGCCGAAAGGCGTCCTGCAATATCATCAATGGTCCAGCCTTCGGGAAAAGTGATGCGAACCCCTGGCGGGATGACCTTCCCGGAAGCGATCCGATCCACCAACTCAGGTATTGTCTCACTCCCCTTGAGCGAATAATCCCCTGCCTGAAGGGAACGGTGTTTCCCCGATTTGAGAACATACAGGACAAAAGGCCACTTCCCAGAAACAAGCCCTGCCGCCCTCAGTCGCTCTCCAAGAGTCAGAAGGCTTTCTCCTCGGGCCACCGTAAAGCGTACCGTCGCAGGATTGGTCCCCGTTTCCGTTTCGGCCTGCTTGGATAAAAAAAGGACCGTGATGCCGAAGACCACGAGAAGGATGACGAAGAAAACAGTCCCTGTTTTGACGACGCGCTTCAGCATGAGAAGAAATTAATAACCGGAAACCTGAACGACGACATCGCGCTTTCGAGAACCATCAAACTCCACCGCAAAGATATTCTGACGCTCGGTGAGGAGGAGTTTTCCCTTTTCCACCGGAATGGTTTCGCTATTGCCCATAAGGATCGCCTTGCAATGAGAATGTCCATTGGAACGACCATCAGACATTGATTCGCGCCGGAGCTCGAAGAGATCGTGGGAATATTGGTCATCTACCGGGACAATCTTGTAGAGAATGCGCATAAAATCCTGAAGGAGCATGGGTTCGTAGTGATTGATGGCCACACCCATGGTCGTATGTGGCACATACACGAGCACTTGGCCCTCGCGCACACCTGAACGATCGACGATATCCTGAACCTTGTCAGTGATATCCAGAAACTCAATCTGCGTTTTACTCTCCAAATCAATCCGCTCTCGATGCATTTTCATAGTTTTCTTTTTTTGTTCCCCCCAAAAATTTAGATATTTGAAAGCTCACTCTTCACGGTATCTTTGGACTGGACACCAATGAATTCCTTCAGTACTTGACCGTCTTTGAAGAGCTTCATCGTCGGGATCGACATGACACCGTAATTCTGAGCCGAGAGCGGATTATCGTCCACATTCAGCTTTCCAATCTTGACCATGGGGACTTCCTTGGCTAATTCTTCAATGATTGGGCCCATGATCTGACAGGGTCCGCACCACGGAGCCCAAAAATCAACGAGGACCGGCCTGTCGCTCTTCAAGACCTCAGTTTCAAAATTTGCGTCTGTAAATTCAACGGCCATAAAGATATCATTACGCTCGAATTACTCCTTTATTGTATTCTGCCCCCGAGAAAAAAGCAAAAGCGACGGGTGATAGAGTGCATCACGCGCCGCTTGTCCTCGGGCTTCCTTTCAGGCCATTGGTTTCGGGTCAAAAAAATGCTGAAGCTTCGTACAGCTCTCGATTGCCCTCACCACTTCTTCACGATTCACCTGCTCGCTCGCCGGAATGGCATGGAGATCGGATGTGCATCGGCGTTCGATATCTATTTTCGCTTTTTGCGTCGCCCACATCGATGTGTGGAAAATCGCATTCCGCCGGCTCGAATTCAATTTCGGTTTCATGGAACATCGCTCCCGGTTTTGGGTTGAAGCCAGTCCAGCTCTTCGAACGAAAGTGGCGGATTACCCTGCGTCCCCTGACCGAGAACGCTTTGAGGCGGGCCGACGAGCTTTCCAGTCATCGGATCACTCCTGATAAGCGCCAGAAAATCGCCAGCGAACGAGCCATCGTCAAAAAAATCATGCTGGTGCATAACTCTTCCCCTTGTGGTTGGTAATGAATGCCCGTAAAGTACCGAAAATAAGCCCTTCTGTCAACTATTTGGTGTTCCGTAGGACGGCCAGGAAGGCCTGGCCGGGAATGTTCACCCGCCCCGAATGGGCCATGCGCTTCTTCCCGGCCTTCTGTTTTTCCAAGAGTTTTTTCTTCCGACTGAAGTCTCCGCCGTAAAGCTTCCCCGTGACGTCCTTTCGGAAAGCGGCAATTGTTTGGCGCGCAATGATCTTGGCCCCGATCGCCGCCTGCAGAGCTACGGCAAAGTTCTCCCGCGGCAAGACTTCTTTGAGCTTATCAACCGTGCGCTTCCCCTCTTCATAGGCCGAGCGCTTTGGGACCATGCGAGAGAAAGCGTCGATCTTTTCGTTGGCGACAATGATGTCGAGCTTCACAACATCGCTCGCGCGGTATCCAATCGGCTCATAATTCATTGAGGCATAGCCGGCCGAAACGCTTTTCAGGTCATCGTGAAAATTGACGATCACATCCATAAGAGGAGCCTCAAAGGTGATGAGCACGCGGCCCTCGTCGATGTACTCAGTATTCTTGTAATCCGCACGAATGTTTTGAGAGAGCGTCATGACATTTCCAAGGTATTCGCTCGGCGCGATGATAGAGAGGGTCACATAGGGCTCGTAGATTGTCTCGATGGAAGAGGGGTCAGGCATATCTGATGGAGAGTACATGCTGATCCGGCCGTCTTTTCCGATAAGCTTCAATTCATAAACGACGGAAGGGGTGGTAATCGTTGGCAAAAGCCCGAATTCACGCTCAAGCCGCGCCTGGATAATCTCCAGATGAAGAAGCCCGAGGAAACCACAACGAAACCCGCGGCCAAGCGCCTGGTTGGATTCCGGCTCAAAGGCAAAAGCGGCATCGTTCAGTTTCAATTTTTCCAAAGCGTCTCGCATGAACGCGTAGTCCTCACCTTCGGTCGGATAGAGACTGGCATAGACCACTGGCTTGATCTCGCGATACCCCGGAAGTGGCTCTGCGGTGAGCTTCTCATGCTCGCGCGGTTTCCAGGTGATGGTATCTCCCACCCGACAATGCGCCACATCTTTCAGTCCGGTCGCGATGTATCCGATATCACCCGCGACGAGTTTTTCAGTGGCCGCAAGACTCGGTGTGAATTTCCCGACTTCGACTGTCACGCTGTCATAGCCCGTACCGAGAAGATACAGGACATCATCGCGCTGAACGCTTCCATCCACAACCTTCACATAGGCAACCACTCCCTTGTAGGTATCGTAAACGGAATCAAAGATAAGTGCCCGAAGCGGTTGCTCTTCTTCTCCGACTGGTGCGGGAACGCGTTCGATCACTCGCTCCAAAACAGCTTGGACACCTTCACCGGTTTTCCCCGAGGCGAAGAGAATATCCGACGGCTCGCACCCGAGGACATGCAGAACTTCTTTTTGAGCCTTTTCCATCTGAGCATTCGGAAGATCGATCTTATTGATCACGGGAATGATGGCCAGCCCCTGCTCGATAGCCAGATAGAGATTGGCCAAGGTCTGGGCCTGAACTCCCTTGGTCGCATCGACGAGGAGAATGGCTCCCTCGACGGCGGCGAGAGAGCGCGACACTTCATAATGGAAGTCGACATGCCCTGGCGTATCGATGAGATTGAGGAGGTATTCGGTTTCCTTGATGGTGTAATGCATTTGAACCGGCTGGAGCTTGATGGTGATGCCCCGCTCGCGCTCGAGATCCATTGTATCGAGAAGCTGTTCCTTCATTTTGCGCTTTTCAATTGTGTGGGTCAGATCCAAAAGTCGGTCGGCAAAAGTCGACTTCCCATGATCAATGTGAGCGATGATGCAAAAATTCCGAACGTTTTTTTGAAGCATAGAAAAAATGGCTCTGTAGAAGGTAGCCTAGAAGAATCCGCCCAAAATGGCAACCTTCAGAGAGGAAAGAAGCTAGCCCTTTTCCCTACCAGTCTCCCTTCTCGGGATGGTCTTCGGTGGAGGCGACCGTTTCGGGTTGGCGACGGAAGCGATGGAGGAAAAAGTGCTCGATCGCCTTGAACTCTGGCAGCTTGAGCCAAATGCTCAAGAGAATGTAGGCCGCGATGCCAATACTGAAACCCAAGCTGAGCTTCAAGAAAACTTCAATGAATGTATCCAGGCGATCAATAGCCAGAGCAAAAATATACTTGGAATACTGAGCGATCGCCCCCGCCACAAAAGCAGCGAAAAGCATTTTCCCGGCCGGAGTAAAAAAGGAGCGATCTCTCCAGACTTTCATCCGGCTTCGGAGAAAAAGATAGAGGAGGATGAAGTTGACGATTGTGCCGGCCGAAAAGGCGAGGGCGAGACCGAGAGCCGAGAGGCGTGGGAGTAGGATCGGAATGAGGGCAATGTGGACGATCTCAGAGAGAAGCGCCGCGTAGAGAGGGGTGCGCGTATTTTGCAGAGCGAAAAAAACTCGAACAAAAAGCGGGACAAGGCTCTGGGCGAAGAGCGAGATGGCAAGGAGGCCGAGGATCTGAAAAGTGGTGATCGTATCTTCCCAGTTAAATTCTCCCGTCCCCAGGGTCACTCGAACGATTTCCGCTCGGAAAATAATAATGAGAATGGAAAGAGGAAGAACAAAATAGAGAATACGATGTGCCGTCTCAGTGAGCGTCGTAAAGAGTTTTTCGCTGTCCCCTTTGGCGGCAAAGGAAGCCAGTATCGGAAAAGCGGCAAGTGAGAGAGCAATCCCGAAAAGGCCCAGGGGAACGCTCTGGATATTGGTCGCCAGCGTAAAGGCGGCCAGGCTTCCCGATACGAGGGTTGAGGCAAAGATGGTGACCACAAGGAGACTGATCTGATTGACGGCCATCGCGAGAGAACGCGGCACCATGAGGCGCACAACTTTCAAGACGGCTGGGTCACGCCAGAGTTCGCCGAGGGTAAATCGGTAACGGAAGCCTGCTTCCCGTACGCTTGGATACTGGATGAGCATATGGAAGAACGAGCCCAACACCACCCCCCAAGCCAAACCGCTGGCCCCGAGAGACGGATAGAGGAAGAGGATGCCAATAATGATGCCCACATTGTAGAAAATCGGTGCAAACGAATAGGCAAGGAATTGCTTAAACGAAACGAGAATGCCTCCGAAGACGGCGCTCATGGCAAGAAAAAGCGGCGAAAGAAGCATGATGCGGGTGAGGGTGGCCACGAGCTGTTGCTTTTCCGGAGTGAATCCTGGAGCCAGCCAATGAGCGAGAGACGGGGCAAAGAGAATACCGAGAAGAGCGAGAAGTCCCAGAGCGAGGAGGAGGAGGTTGAAAACACCACGAGCGAGTTCCCATGCCCGTTCTTTCTTTTCAGTCGTAATCATTTCCGTAAAGATGGGAATGAAAGCGGCCGAGAGAGCTCCGAGAACCAGAAAGCCATAGACAAGATCAGGAAGACGGAATGCGGCATAGTAGGCATCGAGAATATCTCCGGCGCCGAAAGCCGAGGCAAGAAGGCGGTCACGGATAAAACCGAGTAGTCGACTGACTACCCCCGCCACCGCGATGATGAGAGCGGCACTCCCGAGAGACTCACTGGGTGAGTGACTCCAATTAAAAAAGCGTGAAAAAAGGTGTTTCACGATGGAATGTTATTTTTTCTTGAGGACAAGTCCAAAAAATTGATTCTCGTCGAGCGAAGTCGACAGACTATAGGTTCGCCCATACGGTACCAGATTTTCTCCGGTCTGCCAAACGGGATCAAACCCTTCTGGGTAGCTCACTCGAAGAGAAAGCTGGGTTCCTTCCGTCCCCGCTTGTTTTTGGACCAAAACGGAGTAGCTGATCGGATCATCCGCTGACATTTTTTGGAGCGAGAGATGTTCTTTGAGACGGTAGCGGTATTTGACCGTCACAGATTCCCCCGGACTGACATACACCCAATTTCCAAAGACTGTTTTCCCAGCGTCTCTCCCGATGCGCGTTCCCGTTTCCGGGTCGATCTTCCATGCATCTTCCTCACGTTTCACATCCGGGTCAGCATGAAAGCCGAGAGCTGCATAATCAAGAGGTTCACGAAAATCCTCGCGCGTCATCCCCTCCGCTGAAAGAAGCTCCGCTCCCTCCGGAACATAGACCCGCATGTAGTCGGCACTCACTTTATTCCACCACTCATACGGCGTATGCCCCCCATTATGCTTCCTCGTAACAGCTACGGTATCAATAATAGAGCCATCTGACTGGATCTCCGATTCATGAGTGATGTTGTCATCGACTACCCCATCCGTTTTGTAGCCATTGATATTGCTGTGGATAACCGAAAGGTAGTCATGAGGCGTCGAGAGTATTCTCCCCGACCAGCCCGCGCCATCGATGAGCGCTTCGGTTTCCGGATGGCGTGAGTAAAGCAGAATATGCCGCTCGTTCAATCCACTCACAAAAAGAGAGGCGATTTTTTGAAAACGTTCCTGATCAGGAGCCAGGAGGAGGTGCCCCAGAATAGCGTTCATGAGATCTCCAAGGATTTTCTTGGGATTATTCTCCTCGCGGTCATACTTCACCTCTACCTCTTCCTGGACGATCGTCATAAAATTCTCATGATTCACCACCACCCCGTACTGCGGAAGGTCAATCGGTCCGGTCACCTCAAGCAGCCGCTCCAAAATAGTTGGCGTGAAGGTAATGACGCCATCCACGGTAGCTCCGCCCGTCTTCTCATAAAAGAAAATGGCTTTTTCGGCTGAAACCGGAAAGTCGGGAAACCAATTGCTGTCGTGAAGGCTCCATGCAGCGCTGATCTTTTGGATTGGCTTCGGAGGAATGATGTTTTCCTTGAGCTGACCATCTGGATTGAAGATGCCGTCGATGAAGAAACGCCGAATACTCCCATTCGCAATATCGAGAAGGGCATAGCTCCCGATGAATCCACCGGTGGCCCGGAGTTCGTGATTGTTTTGGAAAAGAAAAAGATACTGACGCGGACCATTTCCACCGAGGAGTTCTTCAAAAAGAGGCGCGTGTTGAAGGTAGAGATCGAGTCCAGCCAGAAGATCCGGAAGCCCATCGCGCATCTCAAGAAAATGTGCCCTCTCTTCCGGTGGGATGACGTCACTTCGTACCCGACTGAGACTGGTTTCCGCGCTCTTCAGCTCTTGGGTGATAATCTTCATGTGTGGATCACCGGCCTTGAGAAGGTCTAAAAATGAGAGTCCATTCCCTGAGAGAGCTTGAGCGGAGGAATGAGCGAAGAGAGTCGCGATGAGATTGAATTCCCCTCCAGCACGGGCAAGATGCACCCCAGCATCTACAAGATTCTTTCCCGAAGCCGGCTTTTCCAAACCAGGAATGAAGCGAAGCGCCTCCACGAGAGTTCCCCATCCCGTAAGAAGTTTCTGGGCTGATTCAAATTCCTTGAGCGCGAGCACAAAACTCTCTTGTGAGCCCGTCAGATCGTTCCCCTTGAGCTCTCTAACCGCTCTCTCAAGCTGCTTCGCCCCTTCCGCTCCATGGCTCATGATCCCATCACGCAGACGAAATGCTGTAAAGACAAAAACCGTCACCAAAAGAATGATAATAGAAAGAACACTCAGAACCATTCTGAACGAAAAGAAGGGTTGCTTGGATCGGATTATTTCGTTGGAAGGAGCATGAAGCCCAGAAATCGGTAGTGCTTCGTCTCTCCACGAAGAATACCCCTCGCTTGCATATGGTGATGGCGAAGAATACTCCGGTTTTTTTCTTTCGCGATGGATATCGAGAGGCATAGACTAGAGTCCAGTGACTTCATGATAGCGAGAAAGTGTTTCATGAGCCATCTTTTCCCAACTAAACCTCGAGAGTCTTTCATAGGCTACCAAACGCAAGCGCTGGCGAAGCGCTTCGTCCTCCAGCATGTGCGCGAGGCACTCTCTGAAGCTTGATTTCCTGGATGGATCAAAATAGAGAGCTCCTTCTCCCATGATCTCTCGGAGGGATCCCCTGTCTGCGGCCAAGACTGGAAGCCCATGAGCCGCCGCCTCAAGGGCTGGCAGTCCAAATCCCTCATAGAGGGACGGGAAGAGGTACACCCGAGCCTTCTCATAGAGCGCGCTCAAGAGGGAGTCTGGAACAAAGCCAGCGAAAAGTATATTGGAGAGCTTTTCATGAGAAACTTTCTCTTGGAGCGCCCGATAAAAATAATCTTCCTTTCCCACCAAAACAAAAACGAGTTCAGGAAAAGCATGGGCCACATCGAGAAGGCTCTCGAGATTCTTGTGCGGATAGGCATTCCCCACATACAACGCGTAGGGTCGAATGGCAAGATCTTTTTCGTCCTCCGTCGAGAGAAGATGAAGGGAAGAAAAAAGCTCTCGCTTCTCTTGATCCCGAACATACCTACAGAATGGATCGGCTGATTCATAGGTCAGAAAAAGTTTTTCTCGGGAACATGGATAGTGCTTTTGTATGTCTTCAAGAGTAAAGTGTGAGACCGTAAAGATGGTCCGCGCGCGTTCTATGGCCGAACGGATGACAAAGCGATAGGCCCAATATTTCATCCAGTAGATGAAAGGCGGGAGTTCGCTCGCCTTGATGGTGGGGAAATGGAGAAGGATGAGATCGTGAATAGTCACGACAAATCGGCGCCGGTAAAAAAGCGGCACATTGAAATGCGGAAAGTGTATGAGATCCAAGTGAAGTCGACGAAGGAGTCGAGGGAAAAGAGTCTGCTCGCGCCACCCGTACCACGAATAATCAGCCAGCACCTTATGAAAATGCTCGCTTCTTGGTACATACGCATCAAAATTTTCCTTCCGAAGAAAGACAAAATACTCATTCCTCGAATCCTGGCGCTCGAGACCTTCGATGAGTTTTTCCGTATAACGCCCCAGGCCTTTCCCGAGAGATCCGTAAAAACGCGCGTCAATGCCAATGCGCATACTATTTCCTCCCTTTCTCGGTCGGCTGAATGCCGATTTTCTTTTTGTCGATACAAAACAGGAAGAGCGCCTCGGCCGCGATAATCTG
>JBDTWF010000057.1:0-1504 GCA_040006815.1 Candidatus Moraniibacteriota bacterium
CGGAGCCATCTTTCGCTTAAGCTACAGAATGGCAAGCAATCAAAATTGAGGCTTGAAAGAGCCTCTTTTTTGTATTTTATGGGAAACTTTTGAACTATACTTTTTGTAAAGGGAGGCCTATACTTCTCTAATAAGAGTAGACACAAAAAAATGGAGGACTCACTGAAAGAAAAATTTGATCGTTTGCCAGGGAGCCTCCTCATTACTGACAAAAGATCCAAGGTCATCTACGCGAACACCGCTTTGGAGCGCCGCACTGGGTTTGCGGTGGGCGAGATCGTGGGGAAAAAACCGGGCGAACTGTGGGGCGGTCAAATGGGAAAAGGCTTTTACCGAACCATGTGGGAGACCATCGGGGTCGAGGCCAAGCCCTTCACGGGGACCGTGAGGAATAGTAAGAAAGACGGGACCTATTATACTGAGCCGCTTTTCATCGCTCCCATCAAGGACAGGGATGGCGAAACTCAGTATTTTGCCGAGATCCATCCGGAGTTGGCCGGAAGGAGTGAAGAAGGTCTCTTTGAGGCTGAATTCCAAGAGCGGGCGCAGAATCTTCATCGAGAAAAAAATCCGCTCTCCTGGATCTTTCGAAGCCTCCAGCGAAAGAAGAGTGGAATCCTGACGGAAATAGACGAGCCGCGACTCGAGAAGAGTTTTCCTGATCTGGCCTCTCTTTTTTATGAGCTTCTCGTTCAACCGATCGAAAAGGTGTTCTTGCGACGGCATGAGGACGCTCTCCTGATCGAGCTCGCCCAGAAAGATCCAATCAAATTCTCCTCGCTCTATGAGAAATACTACTTCCTCATTCGGGAATACTTTCTCCGTCGCGTGAACTACGATCGCGAAACGGCCGAAGACCTTTCTCAGGAAGTATTCTCGCAGGCTTTTCGGTATTTGCCGACTTTTCGCATTACCAATGCCTCCTATTACACCTATCTCCTCCGGGTGGCTCACAACATCCTCGTGAACTACTACCGGAAACAAGGGGGGATGCTCGTGTCGCGCCGCGAAACTGCTCTTGAGGAAACTGCTGGCGTGCCGGAAGGAAAGAGAGAGGTAGGAATGGAGAATCTCCTCTCGGGTCTCCCCGAAAAAGAGTCAACCATCATGCTTATGAAGTACCAGGATGGCCTCCGAATCAAGGAGATAGCCGAACGGGTGGGAAAAACAGAAAATGCCGTAAAACTCATCCTCAGCCGGACCCGACGGAAGCTCCAGAGAGACCTTTTTTAGGCTTCGGAAATGAGTCAAAACCCATCCCCAGGTGTCACTGACACCTTTTTTGTTTTGGCGTGTTTAATAGAGTGCTAAGCATTGAGAAAAAAGGCATGGAACGGGAAGTCCTGGCGGCAACGATGGGGGCTGGTGACGGGGGGGTAAGGGTCTTTCTGGGGGTCAGCTACTCATTCATAACTCTCTCTTATGCCGGTCTACAAAATACAAAAGCGCAACGGTGCCATCGTGGATTTCAGTCTTGAAAAGATCAAAGGGGCGATCGGGAAGG
>JBDTWF010000058.1:0-10245 GCA_040006815.1 Candidatus Moraniibacteriota bacterium
CCTTGAAACAAAGAAAGTCGACCGCGACATCCTTCCTCGGCAGAATGTTTCGGAGTACCTCTGGTTGAATGAGCAGGTCGAGGCATAAGACTCCGAACTTGGATTAGCGGAAAGCGACGGTGCCGGGAGCGAGAAGCGAATGCGTCGTATTTATTTTTTCCATCCGAAGCTCCGCACTCCCTGCTTCAACACGCGAGAGGGCTCGGGCCTCAGCTTCCTGAACCTTCAATTCGGCATTCTTCTTTTTGAGCTCCTTCATGTCCTTTTCAAGCGTTCGCATTTCGTATCCCTGGACCGCGCTCTTATTCACCGAGTACAGGTAGGTTCCCCCCGCTATGAATAGGAGACAAAAGGTTGTCACCAAGAGACTTTCGGCAGAGCCCGAGAGCTCCCATGAAAACCAGCTTCGTTTTTTGAAAGATGGTTGCTGGTGATGGTGAGGAGAGTAGAGTCGCATAAAAAATTGTTTTTTGTTTTTTGAGAATCGACGAGATTCTGACTAGACCTTCTCGACGATGCGGAGCTTGGCGCTTCGGGAACGCGGATTTTCTTTTGCTTCGGCGTCACTCGGAAGAATGGGCTTTTTGGTGAGCATTGTGAGAGAGATCTTCCGACCGCACTCACAGGGCACCATTCCGCAGATACAGCCGCGGGCCTCTTTTTGAAAAAAATGTTTCACGAGAGCATCTTCGCCGGAGTGAAAGGTCACCACCCCGAGACGACCGCCTTTTCGAAGAATGGTGAGGGCTTCCGAAAGGAAGCGTTCGAGATGCGAGCGTTCGCTATTGACAGCGATACGAAGAGCTTGGAACACCTGCGTGGCCGGATGGATCCGACCGAGCTTTCTTTTGGTTGCTACATTCTCCTCGATGAGCCTTTTGAGTTCATTCGTCCGAGTAAGAAATCCTGTTTTACGCTTCGCAACAATGGCCCGGGCGATCCGACTCGCTTCCCTTTCATCGCCATAGATCCGAAAGAGCTCAGCCAGGGATTGTTCGCTCCATTCATTGACGATGTCTCTGGCCGTGACTTTCTCGCGTGAATTGAGACGCATGTCGAGTGGTCCATCCGTCTGAAAACTCAGTCCCCTCACTGGATCAGCCATCTGATCACTCGAGAATCCGAGATCAGCAACCACCCTCTCCACGCTCGTCATCCCAAGCTTCGCAAGCTCACCCTTGATGTCCGCGTAGCTTGCATGAATGAGGATAAGGCGTTCTTCGAGAAGCATTCGCGACAGAAACGTATCGCCCTTGGCCGCCTCGCGAAAGCCTTCAAGAGCGCGCTCATCCCAATCAAAAGCGATGACACAACCTCCGGGAAGAACTTTTTCCAAAATGGATCGAGTGTAGCTTCCACCGCCAAGCGTCGCGTCCACCACCGTCATGCCGGGAGCAAACTCCAGCTGAGCCATGACTTCCTGAAGAAGCACAGGCACATGCTTTGTGTGAAACATTTTTTCCATTGTCGAGGTACTTAGTAGACGCCCAATTTGCCGAGTTCGTTCGCTATTTTTTCTGTTTGTTTTTCGGCTTGCGTCTTGTACTTCTTCCACGCGCTGGTGTCCCAGATCTCGAGACGGTTATAGAGCCCGACAACGGTCACTGTTTTCTTGAGACCAGCCGCGACCTTGAGATACTCAGGGATGAGTATCCGACCTTGACTGTCGAGCTCGACATCCGAAGCTCCCGCGAGCATGAGACGAGTGAAACTGCGCGTGCCTGTTTCACCGACTGGGAGTGAGCCGAGTCGTTCGGCCAGTGTTTCCCAAACACGCATCGGGTAAACGAAGAGTGAGTGATCGAGACCACGCGTCACGACGACACGCTCTCCGAGTTCGTTTCGGAACTTGGAAGGGAGCGCGAGGCGCTTCTTGGGATCGATCGAATGCTCGTATTCTCCAATAAACATAATGCGTAAGAAAATTGAACAGGAAAGTTCTTTTTGATGAAATTCACCACATTTCACCACTTTTCTGTTCTTAATCACCATTTTACGCCACTCTCCTATTCATGTCAAACACTTTGAGACACAAAAAAAGTGGCCTACATAAGCCACTTTTTTGGAGTAGAAAGCAGGCTCTAGGCCTCGCGCATCAAATACCGGACCAAAAGGCGAACGATCGCTCCGCCCGCCCCCTTCTCAAGAAACTCCCCCTTGATAGTTGTCATCCGAGGAGCCATGTCAATGTGCGCCCAACGATAGCCCTTGGTAAATTGTTTCAAGAAAGTAGCCGCCGTGATGGCTCCGCCCCATTTTGTATTACCGACATTCCCTATGTCACCAAACACCCCCTTGATATCATCGTCATACTCGTCCCACAAAGGGAGCGGCCAGACGAAGTCCCCGACTTCTTCACCGATATGGCGCAATTTTCCTTCAAGCGTTTCATCTTTCGTGAAAAGAGCGGCGGCCCGTTCTCCGAGAGCGACGACGGCTGCCCCAGTCAGGGTCGCGATATCGATGACGAGACCCGGAGCGTACCGTCGGGCATAGGTGAGGGCATCCGCCAAAATAATTCTTCCCTCAGCATCAGTATTCTGCACTTCGATCGTCTTCCCTGACATCGAGCGGATGATGTCCCCGGGGCGATAGCTTTCTCCGGAGAGCATATTCTCAGCCGCCGGAACGAGGACAATGATGTTTTGCTTTACGCCGAGTCGGACGCATGCGGCCAGCGTATGAATGGCCGAGGCTCCACCTGACATGTCCATGTTCATCCCAAGAATGTAGTCAGAGGGTTTCAGGTTGATGCCACCCGTATCAAAGGTAACGCCTTTCCCAACAAGGACAACAGGCTTCTTCTTTTTGTCGGCTCCCCAATACTCCATGACGATAAAACGAGGCTTGGCCTGAGAACCTTTCCCGACGGCCAAAATTCCTCCCATGGAGAGTTCAGTCATTTCCTTTTCACCGAGAATCGAGACGACTACCGGGAGGTCTTTCACTGCCTCTTTCGCGTGATGAGCGAGGCTTTCTGGCGTCAGCTCGCTCCCCGGCATGGTGGCAATGTGACGGGCGCGGTTCACTTCTTCACCAATGATCTTCCCTTCCCGGAGCCCCGCATTCACTTCCGCGACTGGCGCACCGAGAATAAAGAGCTTTTCTACCCGAGGAAACCCGCCCTTCGGCTTGGTCTTGAAATGAGTGAAATCAAAATTGGCCATGAGCGCATTCGTTGCGATAAGCTCGGCCACTTCACGCGCATTCATCTTCAGGTGGGCGGGTGAAAAATCGGTAAAATGAAGAGCGATCGTTTTTGCTTGGCGCTCCTTGGCCACCATGACCATGCGTCGCATGAGAAGGATGAGCTTGCGCCGCGTCATCTTCTCCAGTTTCCCGCGACCAAGCTCGATAATGCGATGTCCTTTTTCAATGATAACCTCTGGCTTTCCCTCGTCTTCCGTAAGACGGATGAGAACCGTTCCTCTCGGTGCTTTCTGTATGGTACGAATCTGCATAGGCTTAGCGTTTCTGGCTTTTCAGCTCCTTTACATTATTGAAGACTTCCGCGGCATGCTCAGCCGGCTTCACTACTTCATAGACTTTTCCTCCTGATCAGGAAGCGTAAAGGGAGGGGCTAGTGCGTTTACTTTTATTGCCATTTTCAGAGCGAGATAAATTGTCCTCCAGTGTACCATCGTTTTAAGAATGAAAAAAGCCCCAGGCGCGTATGAGCGCCTAGGGCTGGTGTTGCTGGCGAGAGTCATTGCCCCGCTACTGCTCTTCAGCTTCAGTCCTACGAGGGGCATTCGCGGTTTTATCCCGTATTCTACACTTGATGATCGAGATGATCGCCGAACGCCCATTCAAGGCATCGAGATCGGTTCTGTCCCGACTCTCTCCGTCTTGGGGCACAGTTACCCCCCTGGCTGGTTGTTCCGTGATGGCACGAATGGCCTCCTTCAATCTTTCTTCAGTCATTTTAACGAACCTTTTTCTTCGCCAACTTTTAAGAACAAAAAACGGTCGCCCGCGAGGGTGGCCGTCTGCACCAAATGCACATGCACCTCATACAGCTTTAAGAGTATATCGGGTTTTCGAAATAAAGTCAATCCGCTATTCGGGCAAATATTTCCGCCCTTCGAACTTTTTGGGGAGGTATTCTTGCTTGGCCTCTTCAGGATTCTTGAATTTCGGAGTGTATTTGTAGCCCTTGCCATACCCGAGGTTTTTCATGAGCTTGGTCGGAGCGTTCCGAATGTGAAGAGGGACAGGCTCATTGGGAAAACTTGCGATGTCTTCTTTTACTTGACCATAGGCGGTATAGAGCACATTCGACTTTTTGGAGAGAGCCAGATACACGACCACCTGAGCTAGATTGAGTTCGCACTCTGGCATGCCGATGTATTGCGCCGCCTGATATCCTGCCACGGCTTGAGGGAGAGCAAAGGAATTGGCGATTCCCACATCCTCGGAAGCAAAGCGAATCAGTCGCCTGGCCACATAGAGTGGATCTTCCCCGGCCTGGAGCATCCGTCCGAGCCAGTAGAGTGCCGCGTCGGCATCCCCTCCGCGCATGGATTTATGAAGCGCTGAGATGATATTGTAGTGCTCCTCCCCGCCCTTATCGTAAAGAAGGTGCGAACGCTCAACGATTTTTTCCACCAAGGTAGTGTCCAGGATATCCGATACCTGGACTGCCGCTTCAAGGACATTATAGGCCGCCCGAGCATCCCCACCAGAGACCGCCGCGATGAATGCGAGGGCTTCAGGCTCTGCCTTCACTTTTTTCAAGATGAGCTCTTTGTCTTCCCGTAATGCCTTCTCCAGAAGCCCCTTCAACCCCTCCGAGGTGTGCTTCTCCAGAACGAGGACGCGCGTTCGCGAAAGGAGAGCGGCGTTCACTTCAAAGCTCGGGTTCTCCGTCGTCGCCCCAATAAGAATAAGTACGCCTGTCTCGACATGCGGAAGGAGGGCATCCTGCTGAGCCTTATTCCACCGGTGAATCTCATCGATAAAGAGAATGGTCCGTTTGCCGATCCCTCGCTTCTCTTTGGCCTCAAGCACGATTTTCTGGAGCTCTTTTTTTCCCGCTTCCACCGCCGAGAGCTGAATGAAGTCTGACTCCGTTTCCTGTGCGATCAGCCGGGCCAAAGTGGTCTTGCCACTTCCGGGTGGTCCCCAAAAAATAAGTGATGGAATGGCGTCGCCCTCAATGGCTTTGGCGATAAAGGAACCCTCGCCCGCAATCTTCTCCTGTCCGAGAAAATCAGCCAATTTTTTCGGCCGCATGCGTTCCGCCAAAGGAGCCTGAAGAGTCCTCTCTTTTTGGGAGGCTAGCATAAGTAAGAAAAATTAAGTCAGTGAATCAGTAAAAGCAAGCGTCAGGCCCACCGGAGCATGATCGGATCCGGCCACATCATCAAGAATGAAGGTATCTTTGATATTGTTTTTCAGGCTTTCATCGACAAAGAAATAATCGATCCGCCAGCCGACATTGCGTTCCCGTGCCCGCGTCTTCATATCCCACCAGCTGTACTGGACGGTCTCGGGATTGGCGGCCCGAAAAGTATCAATAAAACCTGCTGCCTCGAGCTTGTCTATCCATTCGCGCTCGATTTGCATAAAGCCCGAGGTATTGGCATTTTCCTTGGGTCGGGCGAGGTCAATTTCACGGTGAGCGGTATTCACATCCCCGCAGAGGACGATTTTCTTCCCCTGCTTCTTCATGTGCTTGAGATAATGGAGAAACTCCTCATAGAACTGAAGCTTGTACTGAAGGCGGATGTCCCCCGAGCCGCCATTGGGGAAATAGACATTCACCAGAGTAAACTCGCGGAATTCCATTTCGATCACGCGTCCCTCTCGTGAGAGAAGGTTATCCCCGAAAAAGGTTTTGACCTCAAAGGGCCGGCGCTTGGTGTAGATGCCGACGCCGCTGTAGCCTTTCTTTTCGGTGGCCGAGTGGAAATAGCTCGTATACCCGTCGGGATGTCGCAGCTCCTCCGGAAGCTGATCCGGGTGCGAGACCTTGGTCTCCTGGACACAGACGATCGGGTACTGGCCCTTTTGCATCCAATCGACAAAGCCCTTCTTGCCGGCCGCTCGGAGGCCGTTCACATTCCAGGAAATAAGAGTGAAACTTTCTTGCATAGTTTTTTACCCATTTGCCCCCTATGCTATCACTCTTTCGGGCATAAAAAAAGAAGCCGCCGAAACCCGAAGGTCCGACGGCAAGAGGTGGGATAATGGAATCACCAGGGCAGATGGGCGCTGACGAAACCGGCGATGGAATCGAGAAAGTAAACGATCCCAACAAAAACGACGATTCCCGGAATGGCCGCAAAGAAAGGCGGCGTTTGATACTCATTCTCGGGATCTGCGTTGTATTCTTCGTTGATTCTGTCAACAGCCTGCCAATCGATTTTCTGGTTGGCCATCTTCTCTCTCCTTGATTTGCCCCGCGATTGCGAGGAATTGTGGCTAAGATGCTTCTCTCACTTACTTCTTCCAGTATACCACAAAAAAATGTTTTTGTAAAGAGTCAAGCAGGGCTTTGGACAGCTACTTTTTGACCCTCTTTTTTGGAATCGATGAGAGAAGACCGTCCTGAAAGACGCAGAACGAGGTGATCGAGTTCAGTGTAGCGGCGTTTCTTTTCATGAATATCGATCGCCTCCTCCATCTTGAGGGCGGCCGTTCCCGGGCGGGGCGAGTACCAGGCGATAAAGGCCTTGGTGAATTTCACTTTTTCCACCACCTTCTTGGTTTCTTCGAAATCAGCGAGCGTCTCTCCCGGGAAACCTACGATAATATCGGTTGTAAAGGTCACTCCAGGAATTTTGTCCCGAATGCGGTCAATGAGCGCTAGATATTCGGCCTGAGTGTACCAGCGGTTCATGGCCTTGAGGATCTTGTCGCTTCCCGCCTGAATGGGAAGATGGAGCAGACGGTCAATGTTTGGATGCCGAGCGATTGTCTCGATGAGTTCGTCCGAAAAGTCCCAGGGATTGGACGAAAGAAACATCACTTTTTCTACGCCTGAGATCTCCGCCACCGCCTCAAGAAGTTGAGGGAAAATGGTCGGGATACGATGACGATTAAGATGCTTCACCATGATGGGTTCGACCTCCTCACCGCTTGGCAGCCGGTACTTTTCTTTCTTTTTTATCGTCTCGAGAAGAAAATCTGCGCCATAGGAATTGACATTTTGTCCAAGGAGCATAATCTCTGTTTTCCCTTGAGTAAGCGCCGCCTCGACTTCCTGAATGATTTCCTGAAACGGACGGGAGCGTTCTTTCCCTCTTGAGAAGGGCACAATGCAGAAAGCACAGTAATTATTACAGCCGTTAGAGATAACAATGGAAGCGAGCTTTCCCGTGGCGCGCTTCGGCGCATGCTCAAATCCCACTTCTTCAAGCGGGAGGAATTCGACATCAGGGAGCCTCGCTTGGATGCGCTTCAAAAGCTTCCCCGAGGGTTCCCGGGTAGCGGCCCCGACGAGACAGCCCGTCACGACAATGTGAAGATCGTCTTTGTCGCGCTTGGACTTTTCCCGGATATTTTTCACGAGGCCGTAAACTTTCTCCTCGGCGCGGTCGCGGACGATACAGGTATTGATAAGCAGGGTATCCGCTTCCTCAAGGGTTGGAGATGCCACAAAGCCGCGGGCCTCATAGTAGCTCGCCAGGCGTTCGGAATCAGCCACATTCTGCTGACAGCCAAAGGTTTGGATAAAGTATTTTTTCGTCATTTTTGGTTGAACGGTAATTAGGATAACAAGGAAAGACCATCGAATCAATGGGTGTCTTGAAGAACCGTCTGCCCGCTACTTTTCAGTCTGATCGGAATTTCATTGGTAGTAATTCCCTTCGCCACCGGATCGAAGGTGGCCCGGACGAGAAGACCGGACTGGGTTTCGGGACGAAAATACTGGTCGAAGATAAAATTCCCGAGGGAGTAGTAAATTTTCTTTCCCTTGTATTCTTCTGTAGTCTGAACCACATGCGGATGAGTACCGATGACGATATCCGCTCCGGCATCGATGAAGTCGTGGGCGAGCATCTTCATAATGTCCGTCGCCTCGATATACTCGGTACCCCAGTGAGTAAAGACAACCGTGAAATCAGCCTTCCCCCGCACCGTATTTAAGTCTTCGAAAGCCTTCTCCTTTCCCTTCCAAATAAACTGATTGTAATTAACGAAAGCGATCTTCGTTCCGTTGATTTCCTTGATGAAAATTCTCTCGTCTCCTTCAAGAGGCGAGCCGAAAGAGTCGACTCCAGCTTCGGACAAATATTTTTTTGTTTGCAGAACGCCCTCGACTTTGAAATTCAGGATGTGGTTGTTCCCGATATTCACGAGATCGATGTGGTTCTTTTTGAGAAAAGCGCCTGTCGTCGGAGGAAAAGTGAAGACATAATTCTTGGCCTCGCCCGAGAGACTTATCTCACTCACCGATGACGAATCCGTGATTGGTCCTTCGAGATTGGCCACGACGAGATCAGCCGAATGAAGAGTCTCCGTGAGAGGCGCCAAAACAAAGCCGTTTCCTCGCGTTTTCATTACCGTCCGAATATACCGGTCGAACTGCATGTCCCCACCAAAAAGCACTGCCACCCCTTCCTTTTTCTCTTCTGCCACTCTTTCGGACTTCTCGGATGGAGAGAGCATGGAAAGGAGCGGATTCTTTACCTCAAAAGAAGTGTTCGAAGCAAAAAGAAAAATTCCTCCGACAAGAAGAATAATGATGCCCCCAAAGATGAGAAAGAGTTTCATTATTTTTGAAGAACGGGTGCTTTTTCTACGATAAGCTGGCCACAAGCGGCGGCGATATCGGCTCCCATAGTGCGGCGACGCGTCACATCCACGCCTGCATCCAGGAGAAACTTTTCAAAACGGAGAAGTGCGCCCCCTTCGCTCGTGTGGTACCGGCTCTTGGTATCATTGTAAGGAATAAGATTGATGCGTACTTTGCCGACGCGCCTCGCGAACTGAATCAGTTTCTTCGCATGCATCTCGCTATCATTCACTCCAGAAAGCATGATGTATTCAAAAGTCAGGTGTCGACGACGAGATTCGAATTTCTTGAAATACTCGACCGTCCACGCCTGGAGCGTATCGAGAAAGGCGTCATAGGAACTTGGCATGATGTTCTTTCGCGTGTCGCTATCGGCGCTGTGAAGCGAGACGGCCAGACGCACAGGTGGCCATTCTGGATCATCGAGTAGTTTCTTGAGCATTGGGATGAGACCGACCGTTGAAACCGTCAGGCGCGTCGGACCCATGTCGGTATATTTGAGAAACGCTTGGAGCGAGGCCTTCACATTGTCGTAATTGGCGAGCGGCTCACCCATTCCCATGTAGACCAGATTGGATATACGCTGTTCAAGATCGTGCCGGCCAGAAAGGAAATACATCCAAAAACGATACTGATCAACGATCTCATCCGCGGTCAGGCTTCGGGTAAAGCCCATCTTCCCCGTTGCGCAAAAGGTACAGGCCATAGCGCACCCGACCTGAGAAGAGACACAAATACTCCAAAATCCCCGTGAATTCTGCATGAGAACCGTCTCGATCATCTTGCCGTCCTCTGTTTCAAGAAGCCCCTTGAAGGTATCATGGTTCCTACTTTCAAGAATGTGCCTTTTCTTGAGCGTCATCCACGGGAGCACCCTTCCTATTTCAATTCGAAGCTCTTTCCCAAGCGTTGTCACATCCTGCCAATCTGAGTATCTGGGCTCAAAAAGCGCCTCAAACACTTGCCCCTGTCTGTACCGAGGCAAGGCGAGAAATGTTTGTGGAAAAATATCTTGACGGTCCATAAAGTCCAGCCATTCTAGCTAGAAAGAACCGCCTCGTCAATGCTCCCTCAATTCGCTTTCTTCTTTTTTCCTAAAAAGATGTCCCTGATTGGAGGAAGATGTGATGCGTTGTCTTTGTCGAGTCCCGAAAGTACCCCCAGCACTTCTTTGAATTTCTGCTCTTGGAAACTCGTTTCTTTAACGGTTCGGTCGAGATAGGCCTTTTTCTCTTCCGGTGACCAGTGATATGTCTCAAGACTGCGATACCATTGGAAACCACCAATGCCGGAGGCTATTAAGAAAGTAAAAAAGAAGAGGAGCTTATAGCGCTTGATCCACTGGTCCATGATGGCATGCCAGATATTTTTGAAAACGTGAGGTTTGAACTTGAAGGAAAAACGCATATTTATTTCTTGGTATAAAGAACAGTATCAAAATGAGCGTCCATCCGAAAGGGCTTTTTCGCCGCAACTAGTGCGTTGGCTGGCGTTCCATCGGG
>JBDTWF010000059.1:0-3816 GCA_040006815.1 Candidatus Moraniibacteriota bacterium
CATGGCCTGATGGGGGCTGGTTTTGAACGCCAGATCTCGGAGCCCTCGGCTATTCGGGATGACTCGCTCTGCCTCTCTCCAAAGGAAACGCACCAGGGGCTTGAGGAAGAGATAGAAATTGTCATACTTCTCGCTAAACCCCGGGACATCCGCTCCTCGAAGAGAGACGACATAGGGTATTCTATAAAGTCTCTTCAGGAGATAGGCGAGAAACCCAGAGGGGATCGTAAAGAAAGCGAGCGTCGCATCAAAAGGCGTCTTCTCGTCGCGAATAAGCCGGCGAAGAAAGAAAAAAGCCTGGTAGCTGTAGACAAAGATGTCCCGAAGTGACTGAGAATGGAGTTTCTCAGGATTCTTGCCAATAGGCAGGCGATGAACATACACCTCGCCCCCGACTCGGATATGCTCGATAGCCTTTCCGACAGCCGATGTCACCAGGTGTACTTCCAATCCTGGAGCCTTGGCAAATTCGCGAAGAAGAGCCTCTGTCGCTACCCCAGCTCCCCCACCTAAAGGGGGATATTCGTAATTTAAAAAAAGAAGTTTCATCGGCTTAGACCCCTATTCCGAAATAAATAAAGCCTTCAGCTTCCGCTTCTTTTCGATCAAAAATATTGCGGCCATCCACGATCACTCGTCCCTCCATACGACGCGCTATTTCACTATACTCAACGGTACGGAATTCATCCCACTCGGTGCAGACGATCAGCGCATCAGCACCTTTCAGGGCAAGAGCGGCGGACGATGCATAGCGAACCCGCTTGTCTCCAAAGAGTTTTTTGAAACTTTCCACGGCCACCGGATCAAAAGCTTGGATCTTGGCGCCGGCTTTGAGAAGCGCTTCCGCGATGTAGAGGGCCGGTGCTTCACGGGCATCATCGGTGCGCGGTTTGAAGGAGAGTCCCCAGAGCGTGATCGTTTTTCCTTTAAGAGACTTGAAATGCTTTTTCAGAAAATTGACTGGTCGCATTTTCTGCTTGTCATTGAAGGCATCCACCGCCTCGACGATATGGAAGCGCGTTTTATACTCCTTCCCCGTCTCCATAAGGGCCTGTACATCCTTGGGGAAGCAAGAACCTCCGTAGCCTATTCCCGCGTAGAGAAACTTTGAACCGATGCGGCTATCAAGACCCATGCCGCGAGCGACTTCCTTCACATTGGCGCCGGCCTTCTCACAAAAATTGGCGATCTCGTTGATGAAGGTGATCTTCGTCGCGAGAAAGGCATTGGAAGCATACTTGATGAGCTCGGCACTCCGGATGTCCGTCATGACAACCGGGCGGCCGGTCCGCGCCACCGGACGATAGATCTTCTCCATGATGGCCCGAGCCTTTTCGCTTCCTACTCCGACGACTACCCGATCTGGATTCAGGAAATCTTTGATAGCGGCTCCCTCTCGGAGAAACTCTGGGTTGGAGACAACATCGAATTCATGCTTGCCGTCGCTCGCATGAAGGATGACATCTCGCGTCGCATCAGCCGTTCCTACGGGGACGGTCGATTTGTTGACGAGGATCTTGTAGCCATTGAGATTCTCTCCAAAGGTCTTGGCCACCGAAAAAACATAGCGGAGATCGGCTTTCCCAGTTTTTTTGTCCTCAGGGGTGCCCACGGCGTTAAAGACCACTTCCACTTCTCGAATGGCCTTCCTAATGTTTCCGGTAAAGAAAAGACGCTTTTCTTTGACATTCTTTTCCACGAGCTCCTCGAGTCCGAGCTCATAGATGGGCATCACCCCTTTATTGAGAAGAGCAATTTTCTTCTCATCGATATCCGCGCAGGTGACCGTGTGGCCGAGCTCTGCCATGCAGGCTCCCGTCACGAGCCCAACATACCCCGTCCCGATGAAAGCGAGTTTCATACATTCTTCTCCGTTAATTATTGTTCAAGGGTCTCTCGGATGGTGTAATTCATCCGTTGGCGAATTTGATAGTAGTTTCGTACAGTGATGTCCGCCAGAAGCCCGAAGACAAAGAGCTGGACTCCCATGAGGCAGAAGAAAATCCCGACCAAGGGCCACATCCGCTCAGCCAGAGAGGCGCCGAAATAGAATTTCTCCACGACCATCCAGAGAAGAATGGTACCCCCGAGACCGAAAAGAATGACCCCGGACGCCCCAAAGAGATGAAGTGGGCGAAAGGAATACTTGCGCCAAAACCAGATTGAGATCATGTCAACGAGTCCCTTGATGCCGCGTTTCCAGTTGTATTTGGTCTTTCCGTGAACGCGCGGATGATGAGAGACTTTGACTTCGGTTACCTTGAATCCGTCGAGCTCGAGGATGGCCGGGATGAAACGGTGCATCTCGCCAAAAAGATCCACATCCCGAAAACACTCGCGGCGATAGGCCTTGAGACTGCAACCGGAATCATGGATGTTGTCATGGATGAGGATTTTCCGGAGAAAATTGGCGATCCGAGAGGGAATCTTTTTGCTCCATGGATCCTGCCGCTCGTGCCGCCATCCAGAGACGACATCATAGCCCTCGTTGATCTTCTCAAGGAGGAGTGGGATGTCGGCAGGATCATTCTGGAGATCGCCATCGAGGGTCACAAGGATGTCGCCCGTAGCCGCCTTGATGCCAGCGTCAAAAGCCGCCGTCTGACCAAAGTTCTTGCGAAATGAAATGAGTTTCAGCGGATGAAGCGTCTTGGCTTCGGCAAGGGTTTTATCCCGCGATCCGTCGTCGATAAAGATAATTTCAAAAGGCTTCCCAAGCTTCTGGAGAGCCGAAAGGATGCGCCGATGCAATTCGAGAACATTCCCCTCTTCGTTGAAAAGCGGGACGACAACCGATATATAAGCCTTGTTTTCCATGCTTTTATTGTATCAAATCTCCCTTAAAAAACAATTCTTGGGCTCTTTCACCCTCACTCACTCTTGACACATTCACCTAATTACTTCATAGTTTGATGCTAAGCTAAATGAAACAATCTTTCTCATGTCTGAGCTTCCTCTCTTTCCGACTCACCAACAACTTATGACGCATAATCGAGAGAAGCGGCTCCTCGTAACGGGAGGGGCTGGTTTTATTGGTTCGCACATCGTCGACGCTCTTGTCGACCTCGGCTACCGCGTCTTCATCCTCGACGATCTCAGTTCGGGGAAAGAAGAGAATCTCAATCCAAAGGCAAAATTCTACAAATGCGATCTCACCGATCTCAAAAAGACGGACCGTCTCTTTGCCAAGATCCACCCGTACGCCATCTTTCATTTAGGTGCCCAAATCAAGGTCGGCACTTCAGTCCAGGATCCAGTGGCTGATGCCACTACCAACATCGTTGCATCAGTCAATTTGATGCGCCTTTCGGAGAAGTACGGGGTAGAAAAATTCATTTTCTCCTCAACCAGCGCTGTTTACGGGAATACCCGCATTATTCCCACCCCAGAAACGGCAGCTACGAATCCTCTCTCCCCCTATGCCATCTCCAAGCTCACGGTGGAACGCTACCTCAAGTTTTATCACGACACCTATGGCCTGAATGCAACTATCCTCCGCTATGCCAATGTCTACGGGCCGCGCCAGAATGCCGAAGGTGAGAGTGGTGTCATAGCCGTTTTCCTGAGCAAGATGCTTCGAGATGAAACCCCGACCATCAATGGCGATGGCGAACAGACGCGAGACTATGTCTATGTCTCAGATGTCGTCGCGGCTAATCTCATGGCTCTTGAACGGCCCAAGATCTCTGGGGTGTTCAATGTCGGGACCAGCGAACAAACCTCCGTCAATGAAGTTTTTGAAAGACTGAATCGTCAATTCGACAACCGCTTCGAAGCAGTCCAAGGATTGCTGGAACATCTCAAGCCAGGCGGCCA
>JBDTWF010000060.1:0-2373 GCA_040006815.1 Candidatus Moraniibacteriota bacterium
GAATGGACGCGTCGTTGAAATCCGCAGTACGAAATAAATATGCCCAAGATTACTGTCAAAAATCTGGCCGGAAAAGAAGTGGAATCGATAGAGCTCGATCCGCGCCTTTTTGATCTTCCAAGAAATGACGCACTCGTCCATCAAGTGTATGTCGCTCTCACGGGGAACACTCGTATTGCCATCGCACATACCAAGGATCGCGGTGACCGTGCTGGAACCGGCAAGAAGCCGTGGAAGCAAAAAGGGACTGGCCGGGCCCGGGCTGGTTCTGTCCGGAGCCCTTTGTGGCGCAAGGGTGGGGTTACCTTTGGTCCTCGCAATGATCGTAATTTCAAGAAAGAAGCCAACCAGAAGATGCGCCAGAAAGCGGTCCTCATCACTCTTTCAGAAAAGATCCGCGGCGGGAAGCTCGTCGTTGTCGACATGCTCGAGGTCAAGGACCAGAAGACGAAGCTCTTTGCCGAGGCTCTCTCGAAGCTGGCTATCGCCCCGAAATCCGTTCTCGTTTCCTCGACCATGGCGGAAAAAACTTTTCACAAAGCGGCTCGCAACATTCCCTCTGTCACCCTTGCCAACAATGCTGATCTCAATGTCCGCGGCCTTCTCGATACGGAATTCATCCTCATGAGCAAGGCTGGCATCACGGAGCTCGATAAACGATTTAGCGCCTGGAAGAAATAAGTATGGCTGAAGAAAAAAAGGACAACAAGAAAGGAACCTTGAGCCCGCTTGCAAATGTGGTGCTCATGAAGCCGCGCGTGACTGAGAAGGCCTACGCCGTGAACGCGCTCAATCAATATGTTTTCCAAATTGCTCCTCGAGCCACGAAGACGGAGGTGAGGCGCGCCGTGGAAGAGGCCTATGGCGTCTCAGTCGTTTCGGTGAATATCGTGAAGCTTCCCGAAAAGCGTCGCGTTTTTGGAAAAGTCGTCGGCCGGAGAAATCCCATCAAGAAAGCGATCGTGAAACTCAAGACAGGGGACAGCATCGCCCTCTTTAAGGCAGGCATCTAAAGCATATGGCAATCAAAGTCTACAAAAAGAATAATGCCGGCCGACGCTTCATGTCAGTCGTGAAGCCCGACGGAGTGACTGACCGCAAGCCGGAGAAACGGCTTCTTTCGCCGCTTCCGAAAAAAGCAGGTCGCGGCAATGGGAAAATCTCCGTCCGCCATCAGGGTGGTGGCCACAAGCGCCGCTATCGGATGATTGATTTCCGCCAGGACAAACACGGCATCCCGGCCAAGATCGTGAGTCTTGAAAAGGATCCAAATCGTTCCGGTCTTATTGCTCTCCTTTCGTACAATGACGGCGAGAAGCGCTATATCCTCGCGACGCATGACATGCGGGTTGGCCAAGTCGTGGTCTCTGGACCAGAAGCCCCCATTTCTCTCGGAAATCGCTTGCCCCTCGAACGCATTCCTGCCGGAACCATGATCTGCAATATTGAGATGCAGCTCGGGAAAGGTGGACAGATTGTCCGAAGCGCCGGCGGTCAGGCGACCCTTATGTCTCTCGACGGTCCTTTGGCTCAGGTGCGTTTGGCCTCGAGTGAAGTGCGCTTCATTCCCAAGGAGTGCTATGCCACGATCGGCCAAGTGAGCAACTTCGAACACGGCGCCGAGCGTATCGGGAAGGCCGGTCGGAGCCGCTGGAAGAACAAGCGTCCGGCAGTCCGCGGAACCGCCATGAACCCGGTGGATCACCCACACGGTGGTGGTGAAGGACGACAGCCGCTCGGTATGCATCCGAAGACCCCGTGGGGCAAGCCCGCTCTCGGCAAGAAGACCAGAAAGAGAAAGCATCGGACCAACAAGTACATCATTCGTCGTCGCACTAAATAATTCCTATGGCACGCAGTCTCAAAAAAGGACCATATGTCGACCCGAGAGTCTTGAAAAAGCTCGCAGGCCGGAAGCTCGGCGATCGCACTGTCATCAAGACATGGTCGCGCGCCAGCGTCATCGCGCCCGAGATGGTAGGGTTTACCTTTGGTGTACACAATGGACGCGACTTTCTCCCTGTCTTGGCGACCGAAGAAATGGTCGGGCATCGCCTCGGCGAGTTTTCACCGACCCGGAAGTTTACCCGGCACGGTGGGAAGATGCAGAAGGAGCAGGAGCTTGCCGCTAAAGAGCAGGAGCTTGCCAGCGCCAAGTCCGCCAAAGCCTCCAGTGAAGCCAAGAAATAACATTCTCCTATGCGTGTTGAAGCGAGTTTGAACAATCTGCGGATCGCCCCCCGAAAAGTGCGCTTGGTAGCCCACTCGATTGTGGGTTTGCCTGTGGCCGCCGCTCTGGTGGTTCTGGCGAAGCAGGTCAAGCGCTCTTCGACACCCATGGAAGTGCTTTTGAAAAGCGCCATTGCCAATGCC
>JBDTWF010000061.1:0-2645 GCA_040006815.1 Candidatus Moraniibacteriota bacterium
AGGCGCTCCATCTCGGGTCCACGGCCGATGATTTTCAACGGAAGTCCCAATGCATTGAAAGCTTCAATGGCGATGTCATGCCGCTTGTAGGCGATGAGGCGTCCTACCATAAGAAAATAGGGCTTCCGTTCTTTTTCCGGCGCAGCGGAGAAATGCGAGAGGTTGAGTGGTGGATGAATGACGAGGGCGTCCTTGCGATAGTATTTGGCAATGCGTTTTCGGACGAAATCCGAATTGGCGACATACATATCCACCCGCTCAGCCGAAATCTTGTCCCACAAACGGATTGGATTCATGAAAAACGGTACGAGCTTCTTGACCATATAAGGGAAACCGAAATCCTGCGTGTACTTTTGGCAGTCATCCCAGGCATACCGCATGGGCGTGTGGACATAGGAGATGTGGAGCGTCTTGGGTGAGGTGAGGATGCCCTTGGCATAGCTCGAAGAATCGGAGAGGACGATGTCGTACTGGCTGAAATCAAACTGCTCGATGGCGAGAGGCATAAGCGGCGGAAAGAGGCGGTGATTTTTCCTGGCAAAGGGAAGTTTTTGGAGGAAGGAGGTGTAAATGCGTTTGTCAGAGAATACTCCATGCATCGCTTCTTCGTCGTGAATAAGCGTATAGATGGGTGCGTACGGCCAGAGCTCGGTAAACGCCTCAAGGACGCGTTCCGCTCCTCCGTACTGCACCAGATAGTCATGGACCAAGGCGATTTTCATCCTGTTAAGAGGGAGTCAGTTCTCCTGAAATTACGGCTCTCTTATTCCAAATACCCGTCTTCGGTCTCACCTCTCATGGGATTCGTGTCGTTAACTGTATCATTTTGAGAATCGAGCTGAAAGACCCTGCTTGACCCGGTCCCATGTCGTCGTACTGCAAAGCGCCCGGAGAGCCTCCTTATCTTCTGAAGTGAGCGTCAGGCTAGCGGTATCCTGGGCTTCCATGAAGTGATACATGATAGAGGCCGGGTTTCCCACATGTCCGAGGCCAAGAGCGTGCCCGAGTTCATGCGCCAAGACCGTTCGGAGACGGGCTGCGTCGTCAAATTGATAGATGTCGATGGCCGTACCAGTATAATCCCCCTGATCAAAGTCCTCTGGCTCGCCGCTGTGGCGATCAAGGAAATCCTGCACCTGACTATTGAATGCGTTCGCGGTCTGCACGACTTGTCTCCCGTATTTGTTTACTTCTTTCGCGAGAGCGTTCAAGGACTGGCTTTCTGCCATCAATCCCTTTTGGAGACTTTTGAGCTTTTTTTCTTCACTCTGAAGGTGCGCGTATTCGTCCGCGGGCGCCCCTCCCCGCTCGTTCCAGTACTGCACATCCGCGTTGTACCTTGAGAGGCGCTTTTCGAAACTCGCAAGCGAAGCATTGTAAAGAGAAAGCCGCTTATTGTATTCTGCGAGAAGCTTTTCACTCTTGCTCTGAAGACTCTCTTGAGTTTTTTCGAGTTCACTCTTGGATTGTTCGAGCCTCTGACTCTCAATGGTTCGAGCCTGCCGCTCATCATAGATGAGATTCACCTTGAGTTCCCCCGCCGGATCGTACTGAAAAAGCTCGCGCCCCATCGCTCCTTCCCACGGCCTTTCCGCAAGCGCTACATTCTTCAGGAATTCCTCCCGGGAAATACTGAACTCCTTATCGAACTCTCCCAGTGAATAATGAATTGGCTCGACACATGGAAGCGGAATGCTTTTCCAAACATAAAAAATCCCCCCGATGAGAGCTAGTAAAATAATGATCTCGAAAAGTTTTTTGAAAAGCATTCTTATGCCGCGTAATACCCCTTATACCATTCGACAAAATTCTTGATACCTTTTTCGATGCGCGTCGTCGGCTTCCAGCCAAGCTTCCTGAGCTTACGGATGTCAGCCACCGTCTGGAGCACATCCCCGGCCTGCATAGGCATCATCTTTTTCTTGGCCTTCTTTCCAAGATTCTCTTCGATGACTTCAATGAAACGGGTCAGTTTTTCCTCCTTGTCTCCTCCGATGTTCATGATGGCATACGGCAAGTCAGCATCAAGGCAAGTCAGTATGCCTGAAACGATGTCATCGATATAGGTGAAATTTCGGCTCATCTTTCCACGATTGAAAACCTGGATGGTCTTACCCGCCAGAATATCCTGGGTAAAGGTAAAAAGGGCCATGTCGGGACGCCCCCATGGGCCATAGACCGTGAAGAAACGAAGGCCCGTCGTCGGAAGCCCGTGAATATGACTGTACGCATGCGCGATGAGCTCCGTTGCCTTCTTGGTCGCGGCATAGGGAGAGATCGGGGTATCAACCGGGTCGGATTCAGCGAAGGGAATTTTTTTGTTGTTACCGTACACCGAGGAGGATGAAGCGTAAACGAAATTCTTCGCCTTGTACTTGACGGCGAGATCCAAAAGATTGATCGTGCCCATGACATTCACATCCGCATAGAGAGCCGGATTCTTGAGAGAATTCCGGACGCCTGCCATAGCCGCCAAGTGAATTATTTTCGCTGGTTTTTCTTTCTTGAATATTTTTTCGAGAAAAACACGATTACGGATGTCACCTCGGTAAAGTTTGAATGTTCTATTGTACCCCCTGAGAAAGATCTTAATGCGATCTTCTTTGATCTTTGGCGGATAATAGTTATTGAAGTTATCAATAAGC
>JBDTWF010000062.1:0-2475 GCA_040006815.1 Candidatus Moraniibacteriota bacterium
CGAGGGTTCGAATCCCTCCCTTTCCGCCTTCGCTACGCTGAAGCGTAGCTACGGCGTGACGCAGTCCGCTGTAAATACGCGAAAGCGAGATTGAAATAGAGTATGTACTATGTATATAGTCTGAAATGCAAAGATGGGTATTATATTGGATGTACTGATAATCTCAAGGAAAGATTGGAGAGGCATCAGAACGGTCATGTCCCAGCAACGAAAAATCGTTTGCCCATAGTGCTGGAATTCTATTGTGCTATCGGAGACAAGTACAAGGCATTTGAGTTTGAGAGATATCTCAAATCTGGATCGGGGAGAGCCTTTACCAGAAAACATTTTCTGTGAACAAATCCCTACCGGCAGGCCTCCCTTTCCGCTAGGGTGAAAAATAGGCTGAACAAAAAAGCTCATTTTTCAATTCTCTTGACAAATAAGAAAAAGAGTCTATACCAAGGGTAGTGTTCAGCCTGTTTTTCAACGGCTTTTGACAACTGAAAAGGAGCATCCATGTACTTTCTTCTGAAGGTAGGATTGATCATTGGTTTATTCCCCACGCTCTTCACCCTGGTTCAAGCATCTCAATTTGTAGCGGAGGCGCCTCTCAATCAGGAAAAAACTTCCTGGAAATTTTCCTGGACCTCTCCTAAGTACGGGGATGTGGTTTACAGTATTGTCATCGACAAGATGACGCCTGAGGGATACGACGCTCATATGGCGTACGATGGGAAAGATTTTCCCATGAAGTTTGACAAAAACATGAATCGGCTTGTTTCGCCGCAGATCACTCTTGATGAAAGGGAACGAATCGGCGCCTGGATCTATTCGCCAGGGAATACCTATGACACGATGCGCTTTCCCATGAAGGACGGCAGCACATGGAAGGGCACCTTCGAAATCGTCTCGGCGGCGCAGGATGATGGGAAGCCTCGCCGGCAAATCTCGGGCGAGTATGTAGCGACGGTCAGAGCTCTCGCTGCGTATGAACTCCTGGGCCGTAAATTTCCGGCCCTTGAAATTCATCTTCTGAAGCAGGCTTTGCATTCAGGCTCTTTCAGTGGCCGAGAAGAAGTAGAAGAGACATACATCTGGGTTCCTGAAATCGGACATTTTGTTTCGGCAGAAACAAAAGGCTTTACGCAAAGCAAGAACGGTCAGCGTACCCGTATCTCGAGCCGAATCCACCTCATTGATTTTACGGGGTTCGCTTCCGGTAAATGATTGGCTGAAACACACGGGGAGAGCAAGAGGAGTAGGCCACACGGTCTACTCCTTCTTTTTTACTTTGGTGTGCATTTTTTGTCCGTATCGTTTTCTTGGAAATCTGTCTCGGTCCATCCGAGCTGCGTCAGGTACTCTTTGAATTGCGGATCCGTCTGAGAGAGAAGTATGAGGCCCCTTCGAGTTTTTTCAAAAGAAGGATTTGTGCGAGCAGAGACGAAAGAGCGCTCAGCGACTGAATTTCGATAAAAATCATCTTTGTAGTTGGCGAGAAGATTAACAATAGCATTCTTTCTCTCGAGGGGAGAGCTTCGCGCGAGAAAGAGAGCGTAATTGTATAGAATGATTCCGTCCGGGTGAGAATTATGTTGAGCATCTGCTGCGAGAGCTAAACGAAAAACTGGCTCTGGATCGCCCAAGCTGCGGTCATTGAGGGCATACAGGTCAGTCATGACAAAGGCCTTATGAGCATAAATTTCCGGCAAACGGTTTCGGCTTGCAGGACCTTCTTGGCCAAGTTTTTTAATATCCTGGTCTGCCTTTATGATGTGATCTTTCACATGAAGAAGGGAAGTTTCCGTAGGGGCCCCACACGATTTCAGTGCCTCATTAAGAGAAAGAGCGGCAATACGAATTTCTGAGAAAGCCAGTGGTTGATATGAAGAAGCGTATTCATAGAGCCGTCGCGTGGCCAAGAGAGGGTCTTTTTCGGCGTAAAACTTTTTGTAAGGATCGGTAGAATAGATAGCGTCCAGAAGAGTGGTATCGTAAGAAACGAAGTACATTCGGCCAAGGTATTGGATGGCATAGGCGCGTGCCTCGTTCGTGAATTCTGGATTTTCCCCCATGGATTTGAGATAGGCAACAGCATTCAGATGATCGCCAGAACGATCCATCGAAATTCCGATGAGAAGGTCGACGAGACCGCGTTCCTGTTTGTTCGTCGTGTCTTTTTCAGCCAACCTAAATTCCGTGAGTGCCTCATCCATCTTTCGGGACTGATAAAAAGAATAACCAATCCGAAAATGCTCGCTTTTCTGAGTGAGAGCTTCCTGGGTCCCAAGATTCTGATTGATGACCCGGTCTTTTCTCCAGATAAACAAAAAAAATACCCCGAAAACAATGATCGTAACAAGAATACACCCAAGAATTATTTTTCTTTTATACATAAAGTTTTTTAGGGTCCTCCAGAGCAATCTCCAGTATCTGTGCCGCAGTCCCCGGCACCTCCCGTATCACCAGCATTATCCCCACCATCACCACTAT
>JBDTWF010000063.1:0-2180 GCA_040006815.1 Candidatus Moraniibacteriota bacterium
TCAACGACATGGCAATCCGGATCAGCCACCTTGGCCTTCTCGCCGATAATGACCGTCTTGGGGGTCACTCGGTGGTGCAGGTGCGCGAGGGCTTCTTTGTCGAGAGCGAAAAGGAGATCAATGTTTTTGGCATAGGCGCGCCGCGGCTTGGTGGTCAGACGGATCTCGGTTGAGTTGGAGCCGCCACGAATGCGCGACATGTATTCCTTGGACGAAAAAACAGAGTATCCCTCACGCTTCAAGACCTGCATGAGAAGAGACTCCACCGTTTGCACTCCTTGTCCCGCCGCTCCCCCGAGGACAATTGATACTTCGCCCGAAAAACGATGCATAAAGAAATTTCTGTATGTGTTTTGACAGAGAAAGGGACTCCCTTTGATCGTAGTATAGCACTTTTACTCGCTCTTGAGCTCTTTCTTTACGACCGTAAATTCATTTTCGACAGCCTTGAGCCGCTCGCGACTCGTCTTGAGAAGGAGGGCCCCCTCCTTCACTTTCTCGAGGCCCTTTTCGACATCCACGCTCTCTTGCTCGTCAAACCACGCGAGGATAGCCTCGAGACGCTTGAGAGAATCGCCGAGGGATTCTGTTTTCGTTTCTTTCGCCATAGAGTTATGTTTTTCGGATTACTTCTGATTCTACTCCGCCGTCGCCAAATTGTATATTAAGCCTGTCCCCGACTGATACTTCCCGGGCTGATCGGAGAACCTGGCTCCCGCTTCGGACCAGACTGTAACCAAGCGCCAGAAGCCGTTCCGGATCATACTGGCGAAGACTCGCTTCCACTGCCCCGAGTCGGTCACGAGACTCTTTCAGGGCCTCACTCAGTGAAGCAATCAGCTCTTTCTTGGATTCATCCAGTTTTCCACGAAGAACCGAAAAAAGGTATGGGAAGATCTGGAGTTTTTCTCGAAAGGCCTGCTCCAATCGACTGACGCTTGTGAGAAGATTCTCAAAATGAGCTTCGAGGGCGCGTGAACTTTCGGCAACGAGATTTTTCTTTTCCTCAAGCATCTGCATCCCGGACTGGATGAGAAGTGTCGCTGAGTGACTAACAAAAACCCGAGCCTCTTCCCAGGGCGTGCCGATGCTGCGAGCGGCCGCCGTTGGCGTCGAGACCATCACATCAGCAACAAGCGCGGCGAGCGTCACATCTTTCTCGTGGCCAATGCCGGCCAGGACGGGCATGGGCATACGAGATACTTCCCGGACGAGCGCTTCGTTATTAAAGGCCTGCAAACTCTCGAGACTTCCGCCGCCACGAATGATGACAAGACAATCGTACTTGATCGGGCTTTTCTGAAAATGCTTGAGGGCTTGGATGATGTCAAAAACAGCTTTTTTTCCCTCGACGGCCGTCGGATAGAAATCGACTTTCAGACCGCTTGAGCCGACATTCATGGTAAAGTCTCCGATAGCCGCACCATCGGATGAAGTAATGAGAGCGATGCGCTCCACCAAGGGCGGGAGAATGCGTTTCCGTTCCACCGAGAACAATCCTTCTTCTTCAAATTTTTTCTTGAGCGCATCATAAGCCTTCTTCAAAGCGCCCTCACCCGCGAGTTCGATCACTCCCGCTCGGAAACTGAATCGTCCATTCGGCTTATAGATCTCAGGTACCCCCTCAATAATTACCTCGTCCCCGACGGCAATGGTGACGCCCGAGACATCGTACTGATAGCGAAACATGAGGCAATTGAGAGTCCCCTCGTCTTTTGCGTCCTTCAGAGTGAAGTACACAACTCGCTCGCGCACATCCACACTCGAGACTTCCCCATGGATGCGAGCGGCGAGCCCCGAGAGCTCGACATTCACACTATCAAGAAACTGTCCCACCGAGAGCGGCTCATTGGAAGATTCCAGAGGAACTGCTTCACTCTCCGGTTCCTCGGACGAAGAAACGCCAGCCGCTTTCACCATGGCGATGATGCTCTTTCCATACTGGCGATACTTAGCCTCTTTGATACCCTTGATCTCGGTCAGCGCTTCCTTGGTCTCCGGCATGCGTTCAGCGATGGCCTCGAGGCAAGCATTATTCAAGACGCGATAAGATTCCACTCCACCAATGCGCGCCTGTTCATCGCGCCACGCTCTCAGCGTTTTGAAGAGCTCACTTGTAGATAGTTTCCTCTTTAATTCCATATGTCTCATACTCAGACGGTCGTCTGAGTTCGGTCAAT
>JBDTWF010000064.1:0-1930 GCA_040006815.1 Candidatus Moraniibacteriota bacterium
ACAAGAGTAAGCGGAAAAACATGAAAGACATTCAAGAGGATGAATCCAAGAACCAGAACAAAACTCCCCACGAGAAGAAGTGGGATCTCGCTTGAAAATATGCGCTCAAGGAAACCGAGTGGATGTATCCGCATAAGCCTTATTCTATCAGAAGGGAGGAGACTCTCTCGGTAAATCGCTCCCAGGTAAAATTGCTGGCCCGAATCTTTCCGGCCTCTCGGAGCTTTTCGCGAAGCACTTTGTCGTCAAGAAGCCGCCCGAGACCGACTTCAAGCGAAGAGACGCTTTCCGGATCGCACAAGAGAACGGCATCACCACCGACCTCTGGAAGAGATGAGGTGTTGGAGGTTAAAGTGGGAATCCCCATGGCCATCGCCTCCACAACCGGAAGGCCGAAACCTTCAAAGAGCGAAGGAAAAAGAAAAAGGCTCGCCCCGGCATAAAGACTCGGGAGATCCTCCTCTGTGACAAACCCGATGAGACGGACATTTTTTTGTAGGTGAAGCTCCTCAAGGATCTCGGCGACAGGCGTCGCTAAGGGATTCGTTTTAGAATGGATGTGCCCAGAAATGACAAGGGGCGGAAGCGCTCTCCCCTCCCGGAGAAGCTCGCGGTAGGCCTCGAGGAGCCGCCGGGTATTCTTCCGTATTTCCAATCCACCCCCATGGTAGAGATAACCCGGCTTGAGGCGATATTTTTCCAAAACTTCTCTCAGTGTATTCTTGGTTGGCTGTGCACGGAACGCATCGCCTATCCCCAGGGGAACGATGTGGACTCTCTCTCCAGAAAGACCGAGCTTTCCCTCGAGATCGTTTTTGGTCGCCAGCGAGGGAGTGACGATCTCAGTTGCGCCCCGTATCCCCTTCACTACTCCCCGGTAATGCCACTTCCTCGACCACTTAGCCAGGTACTCTGGAAACCGAAGAGGGACGAGATCATGGACGAGCATGACATGGCGGATCCGACTAGGAAGGATGGTCGCCGCTTGGTAAAGGGAGAAAAAAACATCCGGGGCATCGCGTTTCACCCGGTGAGAGAGAGCCCACGCTTCCCAAAGGTAGTCACCGATGACATCCTCACGCGGGTAAGGAGATGAGACTGGGAGGAGTTTCCATCCAGGAGGAAGATTGAAATGTATTGACGCCTTTTCCCTCACAGCAACATAGAGAGTTACCTCATGTCCCTGTATCTCTGGCAGTTTCGCGAAAGCACGCAAAAACCCATCGGTCACCTGGCCAATGCCAGTCGATTTTTTAGCCAAAAATTTCGCATTGATGCCTATATGCATACAACGAGAAGAAATAGTTTTTTCTTACCATCATTGTAAACTTTTCTTTTGATTAAGCCAAATACCGCCTCTTCTTTCTTGCCAAGAAAGTAGGCATCTCGTAGAATGGCACTAGTTTATCTTTGCTTCTCGAGAGCCTGTAATCGAACGCCTAAATTTTTTGCTGGAGAAGCATCGAATTTCTCCCTCCAAACCTATGTCAGAAAAAAAGAATGAGACCGTGGTCGTAATCGGCCTTGGCTATGTCGGCCTTCCCCTTCTTCTCCGCGCGGCGGAGCAAGGCTATCGAGCTATCGGTTTTGATACGAACAAAGAGAAAATTGCCATCCTCAAAGAGAAGAAATCCCCAATTGAGGATGCTTTTCTTGAAGAAAACATCGGTCGTTTTCCTTTCGAGGTAACCGATGATCCGAAAGACATCCAGGAAGCGGACATCGTCCTTATCTGCGTCCCGACTCCTGTTGACGACTCCTACTATCCCGACCTCGAACCGGTCATCCAAGCAAGCGAACGCATCGCGGAAAACCTCAAGAAGGGAGCCCTCGTGGTTCTCGAATCAACTGTCAATCCGGGCGTTTCAGAAGAGATTGTGAAACCCATCTTTGAAAAGCATGGCCATATCGAAGGAAAAGATGTCTATCT
>JBDTWF010000065.1:0-2778 GCA_040006815.1 Candidatus Moraniibacteriota bacterium
GATCGGAGACTGTGTCACCCATGTCAAAAAAGAAAAGAAGATGGTGGCGAAAAGAAAAACGGTGAAATGGAATAGCATGCTTTCTGTGGTGATTCGTTATAGACGCTTCTCTTCTTGTCACTCGCACCAAAGAGTTTATTTTCTTTCCTCAAGCTTTACTTTGATGTCTTTGGTATCACCTTTGTGCCAGACCTTGAGCGTTACTTCGTCCCCCACATTCTTCCCATTGATGAGTGAGCCCAGGGCATGGTCGGCATCCACCTTCTTCCCATCAATCTCGAGGATGATGTCATTTTCCATGAGACCGGCCTTGTCAGCTGGTGAACCGGGCATCACGGCGAAGTCGGTCATGGTTTGACCCCGGAGGATGAGAGCACCGTAGTTATACGGGAGATTGTTTTGCTTGGCAATGGCTTCATTCAAGACGATGTAACGCACTCCGAGGTAGGGCGTCACGATCCTCCCGAGCGTCTTCACCTGATCAACGGCACGCTTGATGGAATTCACCGGAATGGCAAAACCGATGTTCTCCGCTCCCTGAGCGACTGCGACATTTACTCCGATGACCTCACCCTCAAGATCGAGAAGTGGGCCGCCGGAATTTCCCGGATTGATAGCCGCGTCAGTTTGGATGATATTGGAGAGCTCTTCGGTCGTACCGCTTGATTGTGAGCCAGCTGTGACATTCCGGGCAAGGCCAGAGATAATCCCGCGGGAAACAGAGTTGGCGAACTCACCCAAGGGATTACCGATGGCAATCACCGTCTCCCCTACTTTCAGGCTATCGGAATTCCCGAGACCGAGAGCGGGGAAATCTTTTCCATCGATCTTGATGACGGCGATGTCATTGGCCGGGTCGAGAGCCAAAACCTTGGCCGCATGCTCCACTCCGTCATTGGTAATGACCGTATAGTCAGCCTGTTCGTCATTGACCACATGCTTGTTGGTGACGATAAGGCCATCTGAAGAGACAAGAAAACCCGAGCCGCTTCCGACTTTCTGTTTGTTCGAGCCGCTTCCGTCAGATGTGGTTCCGTCGCCTCTCGAGGAATTGCTTCCGCCAAAGGGATCGAAAAAAAACGGGAACCCTCCAAATTGCCGCATCTTGGGGACATCCTTGGAGATGACGATGCTGACCACCGCGGGTGAACTCTTCTCGACGGTCCGCACTGTCGCTTCTTCCTCAGAAAGAAGCCCCATCTCTTCTTTGGTCTCGGAAGAAAGAGGGGCGGCTTTTTTCCCCTTTCCAAATGATCCAGGAAATTCCTGGGCCAGCTTGCCTCCGGCAAAACCAAAGAGGAGCGCCGTGAGAGCAATGAAAACCCAGCTCACGAAATGAATTTCGCGGCGCGGGGTCTTCTCTGGAATGCTCCCGATTTCTGGATTGGGAGACGGCGAATCAAAAGTATTGTTGGTTTCCATAGTGTTTTGAAAGAAATGAATTAGAGGAGGAGAGTCGGATCGCCTTCTGCTTTTTCGAGGAGCTTTCTTTCAAATTCCTGAAGCTCCTTGTCTCGGAAGCGCATCTCGGCTGTGGCCACATCCCATTCATACTCACGCGAGAAGACATGAATCGGCATCTCGCGCATCTTCCCGGTCAGCCACTCGGCAAAGGAAGGCTTGCGGTTAAAAATCTGCCTCAAATGATAGAGGCGCTTCCCCTCTTCAAATTTTGACTCCTCCACAAGAAGAATGTGGTATCCGAGTTCGCTTTCGATGATACGGGTGGGGACTTTTTCCTTGGTTGTCTTGACCGGGTCCTGGAGATCGGGAGCCAGATCGTCGAGTGTGAACCAGCCGAGTTCCCCCCCCTCCGCGGCCGTCCGTCCCTCGGAAAATTCCCCCGCGACGGTGGCAAAATCGCGCTTCCCTTTGAGCGCCTGCTCTGCCTTATCGATCCGTTCTCGAGCCGCTTTCTTGCCATTGTCCTCAGACTGGAATTTCTCGAGGAGTTTCTCTTCGTAGAGGCTCGGGAGAACGACTTTCTCCCCGAAATCAGAAAGTGTCCACCCGTAAAGGCGTGCCAGGCTTTGCTCTACTTGGCTTCCCGTGCCGAGTTCCTTAAGCTTGCCCTCCACACCCTTTTGGGCTTCGGCTGGGGTAACAACAATACCTTGTTCCCGAGCCAGCCTCTCGATGGCTCGGTCTTCAAGCATCTTATTCAGAAGATCCTTCTCGCGAAGCTTGAGGCGACGCTGTCCGTCTTCTGTCGAGAAATCGATGCGCATCCCGGCTTTCCCGAAATCCTGCGTTTCATAGAAGCGCCGGATGGAGGTCATGTTTTCCCCGAGACTCTTGGTGGTGATGATCTCCGAGACGCCAATGCTCGCGACCGGAAAAGGAAGGACCTTCGCGATCTTACTCGTCAATCGAGAGGAAGGCCAGAGATAATAGGCCGCCCCCAGGATCACAAAAAAGGCCACCAAAAAGGTGAAAATGCCGATGGTAAGGGTCGTTGTTTTGATGCGTTGGGGTAGTCGGATCTTCATACTATTGTTGAAAAAGTCTCAATTGACAGGGAAAAAGAGTTTCCACCATTTCTCGTAATTCGGTCGATTGGCTTCGAAGCGCGGCTTTTCGGCGGATGCATTCTCGGTTTTCTCATCGGGCGATACCGGAAGACTTTCCGGGAGGAGCACTACTTCCTCTTCCTGTCTTCGAAAGCCGAGTTTTTCCTTGGCCTCGCGTTCCTGAAAATCTGGTGAATCAAAATACCTGATCTTTTGCGAAAGGCCGTCGTTCTCCATGCGAACCTTGTTTGCCTCAGTGCGAAGCGTA
>JBDTWF010000066.1:0-5300 GCA_040006815.1 Candidatus Moraniibacteriota bacterium
CAAAGCTTCGCGATAGCCTTCCTCGATGGCAAGAACTCGGGAGCGGTCATTTCCTCCTTGCACACCCGCGAAGGAACGCGCGTCTACGCCAAGCCGGTAAAAGCCGGAGAGGCTGACGGCTTCCCTCTCACGGATGAAGAGAAGACTGTCATCGAGCAAGCGAAGTCTATCGGCCGAGAAAAGAAAATTTAAATCGCTCGCAATACTCCATCATGGAAGAAGTCGCCAAGCCGAAAACCGTCGTCGCGATCCCCGAAACCCTTACCGTGAAGAAATTTGCGGAGCTTTTGCATCTCCCAGTTTCGACCGTCATCATGGAGCTCATGAAAAACTCCATCCTTGCTTCCATTAATGAGGAAATTGATTTTGACACGGCCTCGGTCATTGCTTCCGACCTTGGTTTTGAAGCCACGCACGACAACCAAGAAAAAGCCGGGACCCTCACCCTTGAGAACCTTATAGAGATCTGCGAGGAAGAAAAGACTGCCGCCGATCGCAAGCTCCGCCCTCGCCCGCCGATCGTTACCATCCTCGGCCATGTCGACCACGGCAAGACAACACTCCTCGATACTATCCGCAAGGCCAATGTCGCAGCCGGCGAAGCGGGTGGCATTACCCAAAAGATCAGTGCCTATCAGGTCAAGCGTCATGGCAAAGTCATCACTTTCATCGACACCCCCGGTCATGAAGCCTTTTCCGGCATGCGCGAGCGCGGTGTCTCCATCGCCGACATTGCCATCTTGGTCGTAGCGGCTGATGACGGCGTCCGTCCCCAGACAAAAGAAGTCATCGAATTCATCGGCGTGAAAAAACTTCCGGTCATCGTGGCCATCAACAAAATCGACAAGCCCGACGCCAAGCCCGACCGCGTCAAGCAGGAACTCGCCGAAAATGGCATCCTCTTTGAAGGCTGGGGCGGCGATGTCATGTGCGTCGAGGTCAGTGCCAAAAATAATTTGAACATTGATAAGCTCCTCGAGGCCATCCTCCTTGTCGCAGAAGTTGAAGAGTTTCAGGCTGATGAAAAACGGGATGGTTTGGCCGTTGTTCTCGAATCAAATCTCGATCCGCAAAAAGGACCAGTGGCCACGATACTCGTAAAGACAGGAACCCTCAAAGTCGGACAGGATATCGTCGCCGGAGGCGCCTTTGGCCGAGTGCGTCGGCTTGAAGACTTCACTGGAAAAAGCCGCGAAACTGCTGGACCCTCCCTCCCTGCCATTCTTTACGGGTTCAATGAAGCGCCTCAAGTGAACGATGTCGTCCAAGTGGTTTCCGGGAAAGCCTTTGCCCGCTTGAAATCCCAGGAAGCCCTCCTTAAGGAAGGCGAGACCAAGAGAATGGTGAAGAAAGAAGACGAGAATGTCAAGAAGGTGGCAGTTGTCCTCAAAGCGGATGTGCAGGGCTCACTCGAAGCCATCGAGCAAATTCTCGACGCCATCGAGCACCCGGAAGTCGCGATCGACCTCATTGCTTCAGGCGTAGGCGCTATTACCGAGTCAGATGTGAAAATGGCGGCCAGCGCTTCGGCCCGCATCTACGGATTCAATGTGGAACCAACTTCAGTAGCCAAGCGCATCGCCGAAACTGCCGGCGTCCCCATCAAGAGCTTCAATATCATTTATAAGCTGGTCGAAGCGGTGAAAAGTGAAATGTCAGCACTCCTCCCTCCGGAAATCATTCGCACCGACCTCGGCCGTCTTTCCGTCCTCGCCGTCTTCAAAACAGGGAAGCGCGACATGATCGTCGGTGGCCGCGTCTCCGAGGGAAAACTGATGCGCGGGACGCTTCTCGAGATCAAGCGCGCGGACGAAATCATCGGTGAAGGAAAAATGGGCAATCTCCAACAGAACAAAAAGAATGTCGATGAAGTCGGCCAAGGCAATGAGTGCGGCGTTGTCTTTGACGGTTCAGTCAAAATCGCTGTCGGCGACACGCTCCTCAACTACAAAATCGAAGAAAAACGGCGCACCCTCTAGCTACACCCCCTCAAGAAAAAATAGGGATGAGCCCGATTTTTTCTTCTCTGGTGCCGAGGGAGAGACTCGAACTCTCAACCGCTTGCGCGGGCCAGCTCCTAAGGCTGGTGTGTCTACCAATTCCACCACCTCGGCAATACCTATGCAAGGAGAGTGACTTCCCCTATAGTTTTTTGTATGTGTGCCATCTCCTCTTTGAGCGCACCCTCGTTCTCATATTCACCATGATGCCGAGTGTCGTGACCGTAGGTTTCCTTCTTCTGGTCAAGATGAATGGAAACCACCAACGCCATACCGTCTCCTCGCGTATAACAATGAAAACGCGGGAATCCGGAGCGGGCCAAAGGCCGGACAAAACTCATTTCGCCATCCTTTTCATGCTGAAAAATATACCCCGCTCTTCGCATGAGGCTCACCGCATTTTCTCTTAATTTTTCGACACGAAATTTCATGTCGGCATTCGTTAACGACGTTAGAACCCGATTTGAACTTCAGGAGCCCTCTCTCTTGAAGTTACTAGAGAAGGTACGAGCCGTCAAAGCCATGGTGGAGGAGGAGGCTCGTAGGGAGCCTCGTCAGGCGCTGGAGGCTTGTGGGAGAGGATCCAGAAGAGATTCAGAATCTTCATGTACCGGCTCTTCGCTTCCTCAAAAGAAAGTTCTTCCTCGAACTCTTGCTTCAACCTCTGACGAAAGCACTCCACTTTCTCATCGCTAATTGCCATGCAACCATCATGGCGCCTTTCGCAATGGCACGCACGACGTGAAAACGTGCCTAAGCAGGTCTGAGCCGCCCCATTCAATCCATCGCGAGGTCATTCTTCATCGCATAACCGCATTCAGGACAGACGTAACTGCAGGCAAGCCATGAGTAGGATTCCCGCAAGACGGCCACGCGACCAAGAGGATCTGCATATCGAGGCCGAGCTGCGTGACTCGGACGGACACGTGCTCGCTTCGGGCGTGCCGTGCAAAGTTTTCCTCCCCCAGAAACCTGGGGAGATGCCCTACATAGAGTTTCTGCCGTCGCTCCAACAGTACAAGGCAGTTGAGCGCCAGCTCTCCGTTGCATTCCATGCCGAACATCACGACTCGGCGGATCAATGCCATTCGCTCGATGCTGAGCAGCTCTTTCTCGTGAATCGCTCGCAACGCCTTTCGGAAGGAGTAGGTGCGGTCACGCTCGACGGAGTCGCCGAGCGGTTGCTTGAGGTGCAGACATTCCAACGGGACGGAACCGATGAGCTGGGGGATCTCTTCTTTCAACTGTCTCCGAATGAACTACTGCGTCCGGGACACGTTCCAACGCTGCACCAGGACGGCACGGTTGAGATCCACCGGATGGCACTCGATACCTTTGAGCTCCTCCCTCGGGTCAAGATCCAATTTGACGAGCACGTTCGGTACCGCAATGAACAGACGGGAGATGAACGGCGCACCTATGTTGTACCGGAACTCGTGGTAACGGTAGAGAAGCCGGCCCCTGCGCTCGCGTTCGATGAAATCGAGAAGGAACTGCGGCCCGCCTTGGACGACTTCCTTCTTCTCGCCTCACTGGCGACTGACTGCCGCACGGCCTGCATGGGATGGCAGTACGTCGGAGGAAATCGTTATGTGCGCGAGTACAGCGGCAATTTTGGCTTCCCTTCCGGGGAAAAGGAAAGCCATTTTCACTTTGGATTGATTGATCCCCCTCGGCGCGCTTTGTTCTTACGAGAGGCGTGGACGAACTTCCGGAAGAGCCCTGACCAGGCCATCCTCCGCACCGCCATTTGGATACTGGTTCCAGGGGGACAGCGGTCGTTGGAGACGGGCTTCCTGGCGAAGTTTGCTGTGTTAGAGGGATTGCTTGATCTTCAAGCCAAAACGAGCGGCCGCGAGACGGTGATATCTCGTGCGGACTGGAATGACCTGCTCCCGGTGCTTCAAGAGGCCATCGAATCAGCGCGTATTGACACGCCGGCGGAACATGCCGCTCAACTTCGGGAAACGCTCAAGGAGAAACTGCCCGAACTCAATCGTCCTCGCCCCCGCGCATCGTTTGATGCGTTCTGCCGAGAGACCGCTCTCGATGTTTCAGATCTCTGGATCGCTTTTGGAAGCGATGCGCACTCCGGCCTCTATCAGATACGGAACAAGCTCATTCACGGCTTCGCCGTTCCCGTTGAAGCGGAAGATGCGTTGTTTGTCGCGGAACAACACCTGCATTGGACGGTCGCGCGAATGTTGTTGCGCATACTGAACTGGGACGTCAATGACTCGGGGGTGCGCTTCGGTTCGGAGAACCTTTCATTGCAGCCCAGGGCGCGCGATATGGCACAGGAACAGATGGCTGACGGTTTGCGGAGGCGCCCATAGTTGGGCGTCGTTCTCTTCTGTGCTTGCTCAAATTGTGGGTAACGCGTATCGCCCAGCTATCTTAGAATCGTTGACGAAATAATTCATCGATGTCGTTCCGCGCATCGCTGTCCTGAGGGGTTATTCACAGATCCGGTAGATAGCTCTGCCGTCGCACAGCGTAAAGCCGCGCCAGCGGCGGGCCTCTCTGGCTTGCCCGAAAATCGACCAACCCGTGTCATCGTCTCTTGCTGCCATACGGCCGCTGGTTCGTCGGCTTGAGCGAGATACCTTCAACGCTTGCCTTCTGCGCGATGGCAGCGGGTGTGCGCTTCAGTTTCAAGGCGACGACTCGGGTGGGTGTGTTCTCCCTGGCCAATTGCTTGAGCTGCTTCAATTCCGGGCCGGTCCATTCCTTGCGGTGATTCAAAGGCTCTTTAGCCATGCGCGTTCTCCTTGAGATGAACGTTGAGAGCAGTCGGATACGAAATGCTAATCAGAAGCGATCGTATCCGACCGGTGATGAGATGTCGAAGAATATGACAGTCAGCAAGGGACAGACTTGCAAGCTCCTGATTCTTTGATATGCTGAAACTAAGTACGCTTCTTGCTTGAGACTAATCCCCCGCTGCGCATTCAAGACGCGGCTCGCAAGAAGATCAGGGAGAACAGTATGCGGAAAGCCATCGCGTGGCTCGGCGGTTGGATAGCGCTCGCTTCCTTCCTCGTCGTTCCTGTAGCCTACGCCACACCGATTCAAATCACCGTCGATACGTCGAGCTTCGCTGGAACGAGCGCGGCTTTGGCTTTGGATCTCATCGATGGCGGGTCACCCGCGAACTCGGTGACGGTCTCTGGCTTCTCCACAACAGGCACGCTCGGATTAAATTCGTCGATCGGCGATGTCACTGGGGCGTTTCCCGGATCGGTCACGCTCTCTGATACGAGCTTCTTCAACGAGTACCTGCAGAACCTCACCCTCGGG
>JBDTWF010000067.1:0-9737 GCA_040006815.1 Candidatus Moraniibacteriota bacterium
GTTTACTCGGTCCGCGGAGGAAATAATGCCAACTATCGTTATGATGTTACAGCTGGCACATGGGCGACGATGCCGGCGCTGCCCGCTACTATTAGTACGGGCGGAAGCATCGCGTATGGTGAAGATGGTTATATCTATGTGACCCGTGGTACCAACACCTCTGATAATTATCGTTACCGCATTGCCGATGGTCTGCTCGGTACCTGGGAAACGGTGACGGCTATTCCTGCGCAAGTAAATACAGGGGGATTTATGAAGCATGCTAACAATCGTAACTGGGTGACAGCCGGGAGTGGCACCAACTCTTATCCTGATGGACTCTACAGTTATGTAGTGAGTTCCACGGCCAATGGCACAGGCTTCCAAAAGACGGGCACCTATACTTCTGAAGCTATCAATCTCGTTTCTGTGTATAAGTGGGGAAATCTAGCAGTCAATTACACCAAGCCAAATAATACCTTTGTGACGTTTGAAACGAGGACCTCTGCTGATGGTACGACGTGGTCTGATTGGGTCGCTGTTTCCAATGAACAGGTGTTTGGAACACAGCATCTTTTCAAGATTCATTCCACCCCGAATGGCTACATTCAGGTGAAGGCAAATCTTTCTTCTTCGGATAGAATTTTTTCTCCAACGATTACCGATTATACGGTGAGTTATTACCAGGATATTGCTGAGCCAAGTAACCCGAGTGTCGTCGGTGCTTATACTTCCTTCGCCAAAACAACGACACTCACCACCAATACTTGGTACAACCACACCGCGCCATATTTCGAATGGCCAGTTGCTGATGCAGTGAGTGGCGCCACAGACGGATCAGGTGGATCAGGTATTGTTGGTTATTATGTTTACTTCGGAACTGATAGCAATGGCGACCCCGTTTCTTTTCAAACGGGCAATACCTATACGGCCAGTGGTCTCTCTGCCGGGCAAACCTATTATCTCAGGATTGAGACACAGGATAATGCGGGGATGATCTCGGTCAGTACCTTTGCAGCTTTTATCTACAAATTTGATAACATCGCGCCAACCAATCCATCGACTATTTCGGTCACACCAACCGGTTACACCGCTATCGATAACTATGTGTTTCTCTGGGCCCCTGATGCTTCTGATCTTTTCTCGGGTGTGTCGAAGTTCCAATATCGTACTGATGGCGATATCACAGATACCTGGGTAGATATTGCCAATGTCAGTCAGGTATCTCTCACTGTGCCGAATGTGGATCATATCGTGGGTGCTTACCAGTCAGGGAAAAATAAATTTTATCTACGAACAGTGGACGGCGCGGGAAACGCTTCTGCTGCTTTGATGCAGGAGTACTACTACAGTGCCAGTGCCCCAACACCACCACAGAATCTGGCGGTCAGCCCTCCTTCTGCAACGACCAACTCCTTCTCTTTTTCTTGGGATACGCCAGCTTCGTTTGCTGGAGCTGAGGCCGGTATCATCTATCACTATGCAGTCAACGTCCTGCCGACGGCCAATAATTCTGTTGCGACCTCAGTAAAGTCAGCTGGTCCGAGCGCTTTTGCCACTCAGAAAGGAGCAAATCAATTCTTCGTTGTCGCCGAGGATGAAGCGCATAATATCGAGTATGGAAATTATGCCGTGGTGACTTTTGAAGCCGATACCAGCAACCCGCCTATTCCGGGCAATGTCCAGATATTTGACACGTCAGATCGGGAGAATTCTAAATATGGTATTGCCATCAAGTGGGCGCGTCCCGATGGAATCGACGCAGCTAACTTTGATGGTTTTGTCATCTATCGCTCAGAAAACAATACGACGTTCACAGAAATTGCCAAGACCACAGGAAGCGCCTATGTAGATTCTGGAGAAATATTGTTGCCATCAGGCGATACGACGCTTGAGAGCAAAGTATACTATTACTATGTGAAGTCCAAAGATAAGACGAGTAATTACTCTGCCGCTTCCACTACAGTCAGTATCATTCCAACTGGAAAGTACACGACAGCACCGAAACTGGTGGGAACGCCGAGCTATACTACTCAATCATTTCAGGCGACCTTTACCTGGGCGACTGATCGTGTAGGGAGCTCTTTCATCGAATACGGGAAATCAATATCACTTGGTGAAACGACGGGTCAGGTGGACTCGGTGACAACCCATGAGGTACTGGTGAAAGGGCTCGATGCTGGAACCAAGTATTTCTATCGAGTGAAATATATTGACCCAGATGGTAATATTGGCACTTCAGATATTCAAACGTTTACCACTCTGCCCCCACCAGTTATTTCTGATGTGGCTGTGACCGATATCCAGCTCCGCACTGCTTACGTTGGCTGGAAGACCAATGTCAGTGCTACCTGTACTCTCAAATATGGATCATACAGTATTGAGGAAACGGGGAGTGGGTCGAGTCATATCCAGAATATCGATAAGTTGAGTCCCGCTTCTGATTATCAGGTGCAAATTGATTGTGTTGACGGTGACTTGAACACGTTTTCTTCTGACCAGTATGCCTTTAGTACGCCGGAAGAGCCAGTGGTATCAGAAGTGATCGTCGAGAACAAAGAGAATGTTGATTTCCCGACGGTCGTCATCACGTACACGACAAACGTACCGACTACAACATTAATTTACTACAAGTCAGGAACGGGGAGTACCTTGGCTTATGTGGCAGAGGAATACGTGACGGAACATAGTGCTGAGATTACCGATCTTATTCCAGCGGTGGAGTATGTGATTAGCGTGACAGGGAAAGACGTACACGCTATTTCTGCGGTAGCATATGAGCAGAAGATCACTACGCGTACTGATTCTCGACCGCCAAAAATACTTTCCAATAAGGCGATGGGTCGAGTGTCCGGCCGAGGAGCGAACGCTCAGGCGAATGTGTATATCAAGATTGAGACCGATGAGCCCTCACGTATTCATGTGGCCTATGCTAAGGGTATCGTGACCAAGTCATTTGAACAATCTACCAATGATGATGGACTCAATACGTATCACATGATTACTATTCCTGCGGAGGCCGGCGATGTGTATAGCTATCTTGTGGAAGCGTATGATGAAAATGGTAACAAGTCCGTGACGGAAGCCGCCACGGTTCCGGTCGAACAATCCAAAGCCAACGCTACTGAGGTGATTACTCGGACTTTCCTCAATAATTTTGGTTGGATTGCTCGATTGTTTGGCAATTAGTTTGTATGTAGAGCCATGGCTATATCAGAAGAAAAAAGTAAAAAAGAAAGTGTTATTCGTGTCGTAGGAGTGAAAAAACATTTTCGTGTGGGCACGCAGGACATTCCTGTTCTTCACGGTATTGATTTAGAAATCTATAAGGGTGAGTTTGTTTTGCTCGTGGGTCCATCAGGCTGCGGGAAATCAACGCTCCTTCATAGCATATATGGTCTTGAAAGTCCGAGCGAAGGTACGGTATTTATAGAGGATGAAAATATTTGGGCACAGAATAAAGACTGGCGTGCCAACTTTCGCAATAAGCATATTGGTTTTATTCCGCAGCAGCCGTTTTGGATCAAGTCATTGACAGTAATTGAAAATATCGCTATTCCAGGAGTGATTGGGGGAAAAACCTTTCATGAAAGTGTTGGTCTTGCCGCCAAACTCATAGAACTTGTTGGTATGAAGGAGTGGGCCAATCATCGCCCCTATGATCTTTCTGGTGGTCAGCAACAACGCATCGCTCTGGCGCGTGCCCTTCTTCTGAATCCAAAATTTGTTATCGCCGATGAACCGACAGGGAATCTCGATGTGCGTGCTGGAGAGCAACTGATGACACTCTTACGAAATATTTCTTTACAATTCACCATTACTATTATGATGGTGACACATAATATTGATCAGTATAAGTTCGGCTCGCGCATCGTCAATATGGTTGATGGTAGGATTACCTCGGACGTCATAAATCGAGGATCAATAGGTGTTATGGAACACGAGGAAGCCTTAGCAGATGCCATTAGGAAAAAACAAACGATTGATACATGATGAAACTTCCATTTTTTAAAAAAGGGCCAGAGAGGAGGCGCAAGCGTTCGGAAATTCTTGCTCTTGGGAAGTTTTCGCACATGCTTCTTGCGACGGTTTTGTTTATGGGATATCGGAACATGTTTTCCAACAGACTCCGGTCCATTCTTACTATTGGCGGTGTTGCGATCGGTATCGGGATCATCACCCTGCTTATCTCCCTCGGTTTTGGAGTGCAGAGTATGGTTATCCGCGAAGTCACCAAGAATAATCCGAGTAATATCATCGATATCAGTAACAAGAGCCTGGAGAACTTCGTTCTTCTTGATGACACTTCTCTTGAGAGAATTAAGAGTATTCCTGGTATTGAGCAGACAGAAGTGCGAACGAGTATTGGGGGAAAATTTTTCAATGGTGATGCGCAGACAGATGTGGTCATGAACGCACTTTCTCGAAACTATCTTGATCTGGCGCGTTCCGATATCAAGCGAGAAATCAGGGAGAAGCTGTTTGCAGAACCGCAATCCGTTCTCATTACTCCAAAATTAGCTACTTTGATTGGTTTTGCTGACCCGCAGGAGAGTATCGGTAAAACGATAGAGTATAGCGCGGTGGTGACAGCCGATATGTTAGGTGCTGATACTGGGGTGAAAGAGAGCGGTGAAGAAAAAACAACCCTCACTATTGTTGATGTGGTACGAGACCAGACAAAAGATGACGCCGTCTATGCCTATGTCTCTCTCGATGATATACGGAAACGTTATGGCAATGTGGCTGGGCAGTTTGCCAAAGTCAAAGTGACGGACGAATCAGTTATTGAGTCGGTGCGCCTTCAGATTGAACAGACGGCCTTTACCACGGAGAGCATTGTTGATACCATCACTGATATTAATGCATTTTTTTCTATCGTGCGTGGCATCCTCATCATTTTTGGCGTTATCATTATGTCGATTTCTGCTATGGGAATGTTGAACACGCTCAGTATTTCGTTATTGCAACGCACGAAGGAAATAGGTATTCTCAAAGCACTTGGGACAAAGCGTGCGGATATCTTCAAGATATTCATTTTTGAGGCTTTCCTGATCAGTTTTCTTGGGGGGTCTATCGGTCTTTTGTTCGGATACGGCTTTGCCAAGGGTATTAATCTCGGCTTTAATTTGATAGCAGGGAAGTATGGGGTGGCGCCAAGTTCTTTTGTAGAAATGCCATCGGTATTCGTTATGTCTATTGCAATTTTTATATTTTTTCTTGGCCTGATTACCGGCATTTTTCCGGCTCTACGTGCTTCCAAAATTCACGCCTTGGAGGCCTTACGGTACGAATAAAGTTCAGGATATTTCGTGCCACGAGACCCTTGACGACTCTCCAAAGCTTTCAAGAATATTGTTGCGTGCACGGTGACGGCATCGCTCCAGATGGTCGGAATACTTCACATCGGGTTGCGTATGATCGTGCCGGTATTCACGGCCGAGCAGTGCGAGTTGTATGGTTTCTTTCGCGCTGGACACCGAAAACTAAACGGATTATGAAAAATGCGGCCGTGCTCTCTTTGATCGGGTCAGGCCACCGAAGCGATACGCTGTGAGGAATATGCGGTAAAAAAAGACCACTTTCCTGAAACGATGCTCGTTTGGATGCGGATGCTCAAGGATACGAGGAGTCCGGACAGGTACGAGCGTGGGGCAAGAAAGATTTGGCAAAGTTTCCCAAAGACGCTCGATTTTAGCAATTCCTCAACAACTGGAGTGTCGTACTTAATCGCCTGAGCCTGCTCAATAGCCATCTCCAAGTCCTGCCAATTCCTCAATTCTGCTATGATAGAGCTCCAATTGAGGAGGAGGTAGTCCATCTCTATGCGCATTGAGGATCTTCACAAATATGATTATGTGCTTCCGCCGGAACTCATCCGGAAGAAGCCACTTGAGCCCCGGGACAGTGCCCGGCTTTTTGTTTACGATACAAAGTCAGATACCGTCGCTTTCGACACTTTTCGCAATCTAACCGAGTATCTTCCTCGGGAAACACTTCTCGTTGTGAACAATACCCAAGTCCTCCCGGCGCGGCTGTTTCTCAAAAAGGAAACCGGAGGAAAGATCGAAGTCTTGGTTCTCGCCAATGAGATCCAGTCTTTTGAGCGCATCCCGATTATCGTCGATCGGAAAACCGAAATCGGAGCCAAGCTTTTCTTTCCCAATGGAGATTTTTTTACCGTTCTCTGGCAAGAAGAGAATGTTTTCTTCGTTCGCCTGACCAGTACCTCTCATCTTTTTCATCTTCTCGAGCAATTCGGGACGACACCTGTCCCGCATTACCTAGAAGGGGAGGAAAAGATTGAAGAAAAGGAGCTTCGGAAACGCTATCAGACTATCTTTGCTCATTCTGGGGCTTCGGTGGCGGCTCCGACGGCCTCCCTTCATTTCACGGATGTCGTTTTTGAGTCGCTTGCCGCCAAGGGTATCGGGAAAACCGAGATCACCTTGAATGTCGGTCTGGGCACCTTCGCACCGCTTTCTAGTGAGAATTTTGAAACAGGGAAGCTTCACACCGAATATGTGGCGGTGAGTGGCGAAGCGGCGCGGACTCTCAATGTAGCCAAGGGAAAAGGAGCCAAGATCATTGCGGTCGGGACCACCGTGACGCGCACTCTCGAGACGATCGGGAAAAATGGAGCCTGTGAAGCCTATAGCGGGCCTCTCGATACCTTCATTTTCCCGCCCCATCATTTCAATACCGCGGACATTCTGCTCACCAATTTCCATCTCCCAAAGACCTCCCTCATGCTCCTCGTGGATGCCTTCCTCCAGGACAGGGGAGCCCAGCGGGGAATCATGGATTTGTACGCGCTGGCCATTCAAGAAAAGTTTTCCTTCTATTCTTTCGGAGACAGTATGCTCATCCTCTAGGGTCTTTCTTGAAAAGAAACATAAAGCCACAGAATGAGTGCCTTGTAAAGGGATTCCCTCCGCCCAAGAGGGGCCGGACCTCGGTCTTGCCAAAAGCGGAAAAAGGGCCTATACTTGAGAATAAGTTGTGAAATATACCCTGTATGAAAGTCATTTTGCGCGAAGCGGTTCCAAAATTGGGCAAAGCCGGCGACATCAAAGAAGTGCGCATGGGCTATGGTTTTAATTTTCTCCTCCCTCGCGGTTTGGCTGAATTGGCCACCAATGGGAACATCAAGCGCATCCTCTCGCTCGTCCAGCGCCAGACCAAGAAGCTCGAGGTGGAAGCGAGCAAGCTTTCTGGTACCGTGAAAAAGCTTGAAGGCAAGAAAGTGACCATCAAGATGAAGTCCCGCGATGGGAAGCTTTTCGGTTCAGTTGGGAAGACGCTCATCGTTGAGGCCCTCAAGGAGAAAGACATCGATCTCATTGAGGAAGTCATCGTTTTGGAACACCCCCTGAAGAAGGTGGGCGAACACAGCGTCAAGGCGAAGGCCGGAGAAGCCGAGGCCACCTTTACCGTCGTGATCGCCGCTGAGTAAGAACCAACCAATCGTTTTTTAACAGAAGCCGTATCTTCTCCGTCGGAAGTGCGGCTTCTTCGCTATTTTGCAAAAATCGGCTCGTTTTCCCGCGTAAAAAAGTCAAACATTCATAATCCTCGTATGGCCAAAAGAACAAAAAAGAGAATCTCCAAATACATCTTTGTCGTCGGCGGCGTCATGAGCGGCGTCGGAAAGGGCATCACAGCCTCTTCCATTGGAAAAATTCTCCAGTCGCGCGGACTCACCGTGACGGCCATGAAGATCGATCCGTACATCAATGTGGATGCTGGAACCATGAATCCGACGGAGCACGGCGAGGTCTTCGTCTTGGCGGATGGCTATGAAACCGACCAGGACATGGGAAACTACGAGCGCTTCATGGGCCTGACGCTCACCCGGGAGAACTACATGACGACCGGCTCGGTCTACAAGACGGTGATCGAACGAGAGCGCAATCTCGAGTACGGCGGGCGCTGCGTCCAAGTGGTGCCCCATATCCCGCAAGAGGTCATCAGCCGGATCGAGCGAGCATCCAAGAAAAACCATGCCGATGTGACAATTATCGAAATTGGGGGGACGGTCGGCGAATACGAGAACATTCTCTTTCTCGAAGCGGTCCGCATGCTCAAGATCGCGCGCCCAGCGGATGTTATGACCGTCATGGTGAGTTATGTGCCAGCTCCCTCCAAAGTGGGAGAAATGAAGACCAAGCCGACTCAGCACGCTGTTCGGACCTTGAACGGGACGGGCATTCAGCCAGACATCATCATTGCCCGGGCCGAGCGCCCGCTCGATGCCAAGCGCAAGGAAAAGATTGCGACCTTCTGCAATGTCCGGACGGAGGATGTCGTGAGTGCGCCAGATGTGGAGAGTATTTACGATGTTCCTCTGAATTTTGAAAAGGATCGGTTGGGCCAACTTCTCCTCAAAAAGCTGAGTCTCTCTCCTCAGGGCAACACGCTCGGTACTTGGAAGAGAGCGGTAGAGAAAATGCACGGGCTCAATACGAAAGTCCGCATCGGCGTCGTCGGAAAATACTTCAAAACAGGGGATTATGTCCTCTCCGACGCCTACATTAGCGTCCTCGAGGCCCTAAAGCACGCGGCCTTTGCCGTGGGCCGGAAGCCCGAGCTTCTCTGGATCGACTCGACCGAGTATGAGAAAAATCCGGAGAAACTCAAGGAACTTTCCGCACTCGACGGCGTGCTTATCCCGGGAGGCTTTGGGGCTCGGGGAGTGGAGGGCAAGATCTTGGCCATTGAATACTGCCGGAAGAACAAGATTCCCTATTTCGGGCTCTGCTACGGAATGCAACTAGCGGTCATAGAGTATGCTCGGAACGTGGCCGGGATGAAGGATGCCAACACGGCTGAGATCAATCCGCACTCCTCGCATGTCGTCATCGACATCATGCCGGAACAAAAAGAGAAGCTTGCCAAGAAAGACTACGGAGCGACCATGCGCCTTGGACACTATCCAGCCATTCTCCGCGAGGGAACGATCGCTCGGGAAGCGTATGGAGAGCGCCGTATCACGGAACGCCACCGCCACCGATACGAAGTCAATCCGGAATACATCAAGCGTATCGAAAAAGCTGGTATGGTCTTCTCGGGGACATCGCCCAATGGGATTCTCATGGAAATCGCCGAGCTCCCCCGGGAAAAGCATCCATTTTTTCTGGGCACTCAGTATCACCCGGAATTCCAGTCTTCCCTCCTCTCCCCCCACCCGCTTTTCGTGGCCTTCCTCCGCGCCGCGAGCGAACGGAAGAAATAAGGAGGGGGGCTTGCCATCCAGATTTGTCTATCCGAAGCGTTGCGCGAAGGAGGAAGCCAAAAATTGGAGGATGTGCCTGCCACTCCGTAGTCAAAAAACGGAGGATGGAGTAGGATAGCGCTAGTTCTTCCTTGCCCACGAAAGGGGATGGCATGAAAATGATACTTGGCGCGTTTCTCTTGAGCTGTTTTCTCTTTACCCCTCCTTCCGTACTGGCTGAGGTCAACTCTGAAGAAGAGAGGATCAAGCAAACGGTAGACCAATTCCTCAGTTGGTATGCCAAAAGCGAGCCGGAGATTCTTCACCGGCGTCTCTTGAGCAAGGTGCGCGCCCCAGCTATTTCCGAAGCCGCGCGCTTCCGAGCCATGTTCCATGTCCTGGAATGTGAGGTGGTCCTGGCTGATGCGTTCTTGACCATTGCCGAGTATTTTGATGGAGAGAACCCATTGATCGACCAGACTCGCCAAGAGAAGCAAGCCTTTCTCACGAAGAGGAGTCGCAAGCTTCAGGCAGAGGCGTTTCA
>JBDTWF010000068.1:0-8077 GCA_040006815.1 Candidatus Moraniibacteriota bacterium
ACGTTAGCAGTGTGGTGCCTTAAGCCACTCGGCCACCTCTCCATTCTTCTTTCGTGCCGGAAACAATTGCTTTAAAAGCATTGCCTCCCTTGTAGGATTTTACCAATTTTTCTATCCGTCTCGCTTCCAAAATACTCTTACAGGTTTTATAGCACACTAAGTGCCATTCGCCCTTTCGAGTAGTCCTTCCACCTGTATGATGCTGGTGACGCGCAAGACGCACAGAAATTTCAAGACACGATCCAATATAGTATCTATTGCTCATCTTGTCCTGAAGAATGTATGCGTATGCCATATTCTCACAGAGCCCCGCCACATTAGCTTCGCCCCTGCGGAGCGAGCAGCTTGCCCCGCCCTGGCGGGGTGAAGTGCCTTAAGCCACTCGGCCACCTCTCCAAAACTACTGCGCTACCTTATCATACATTACTCACCCTATCAAGAAAGCCCTTTCTTCACTCTTCAAAAAAAGAGAGGGTCGCACCCAAATGCGACCCTCGGAACTTGCTTGTGAAGTCCGACTAGCGCGACTTCCGGGGAAGGACGATGGTGGCCATGCCTTTGGTCAGGACATTCCCCCGGCCATCATGGGTCATCACTTCGACCCGACCATGCCCCTTCTCGGTACGGCCGACGCCCCTCACTTCCGTGACGAGCCGCTTCGTCTTCTTGGACGATTGCGGGAAAGAAAGGGAGAGACTGTAGAAGAGACAGCCCGCCCAGGTCTCGGCCAAGAGGGTCGAGATGCGCCAGCCCGAAACGGTTGTCTCGAGCCAGTGCCGATCGGCCAAGATGCCTTCGTGAAGCATCACCTCGAGCGTGATCACTTTCTTGGGCTCGTTCTCGGTGGTAAGTCCGGCCGTCACCGTGATCCGACGCCGAAACGGCTCGCCTTCAGGAATGACAATCGTGATAAGCGGAGTCGGACCCTCGTCGAGGAGGAGCGGATTCCAGAAGGTGAGCGCGACATGACTCGGAATCAGCTTGCTTCCCCGAAGATGCTTCTTGAGGGCGACGAGCGCCGAAGTTGTCGGGTCCATCCCGTGGGCGATGAGGCCGCCAAAGAGCGGGTGTGGCTTTTTGGGATTGATGTGGACATCGTTCTTGTCGCCCGAAACTTCAGCCCAAAGCCGGGTGCGCGGATGCGTCGCTGGCGGAGCCAAGTATTTCCCTGACTTTTCCGTCGGCTTCACCGAACGCATGAGACTTGTGAACTGGGCCGCGCGCGTATCGGAGAGATGCATGCCGGAACGGCCCTTCCGGAAGGGGGTCTCCGTCGAGAGCGCCTTCTCCAAGTGACTGAGATAGTCGCTCACATAATCCAGGAACTGAGCTGTCACCGACCAAGGCGAAAAGCTCGGTACGAGAGGGAAGGAATACATGGCATACCTTTCTGCGCCGAAGCGCACAAATGATTGAAATATGACAAAAAACAGAAGCAACATGGTGCTGACTCCATCCTAGACCCTTTTTGACGGAGAGCCAAGGGCTTTCAAAGAAGCAAGGAATAGCCTAAAAATGAGGGCGTCGACAGCTTGTGCACTTTCCCCTACACTAGGGGGAGTAATTATCCGTCTAAACCATGCCTATGGAAAATGTACCTACTCTCCTCCCCGAAGGAGACCGGTCGAAAGCCGTCGAGACCCCCAAGACCGAGAGTGTGACAGAGAAGCCCATCGAGAAAACTACCGAGGTCAAAACCAAGCCAGCCGCTTTCCACATCAAGGTGAGCAAGAAGGCTATTTTCGTCCTGATTGCCATCGTCATCCTCGTTGGTCTCGCTATGAATTTCAAAAAGTATTTCATCGCGGCGAGCGTCAACGGCCACCCTATTAGCCGCTTGGCCGTCATCCAAGAACTCGAAAAGCGTTCTGGCGAGCAAGTAGTCAATTCCCTTATCACCAAGAGGCTCATCCAGGATGAAGCCGCCAAGAGAAAGATCGTCGAGAGCCAAGCTGATGTCGATCAGGAGATCAAGAAAGTCGAAGACAGCATCGGAAAGCAAGGAAACACCCTCGAGGAAGCCCTTTCCCAACAAGGGATGACGCTCCCTGATTTCCGCGAGCAGATTATGATCCAAAAGCTCATTGAAAAAATCCTCGGGGACAAGCTTGCCATCTCAGACGATGAGGTGACCAAATACATTGCCGACAACAAGATCCCGGCACCCAAGGATGTGAAGGAAGAAGACTTCAGAAACCAAATCAAGGATCAGCTCAAGAATCAGAAACTCAATACGGAAGCCAACAAGTGGGTAACCGACGCCAAGGCCAAGGCTACGATCGAATACCTCGTCGACTACGCCAAGCCCGAGCCGAGCCCCGTTCCATCAGCGCCTCAACCCGGCGACGAGCCCCGCTGAAAGAACGAAAAGACCTCCCGAAGAAAATCGGGAGGTCTTTTTTCTGTGGAGTCGCCTAACCCCTCTTTTCGTGCTTTTTTCCCCAGCTGGCGATCGACTTCAAGAGTGGCTCGAGCGTCTTTCCGTAGGGAGTCAGGGAATATTCCACCTTGGGTGGAACAACAGGATAGATGGTCCGATTGACGAGACCATCCTTCTCAAGCTCCCGAAGGGCATTGGTGAGCATTTTCTGCGTAATGTAGCCTATCTGCCGCATGAGTTCGCTAAAACGAATGGGTTTGCCACGGAGGTGCCAGAGAATGAGGGGTTTCCATTTGCCTCCGATAACGCGGAGCGTCGTATAGACCGGGTCGGTGCTTTCACAGCGCTCAGTTTTTTTTGCCATACAAATATTCCTATGAATCAATGGTATGCTTTTCGTTAGTATGATACCAAATATAAAGTACTTGTCAAATAGATTGTATAAACCTAGAATGGAAGTTGTCCAGAAAGCCTTGCGTCTTCCAAGGGAGAGCCTTCACTCTCAAGATTGTCCTCGGAAGCAAGCGCCAAGGACAATCCGCTCAAAGAAAACTATGAAAATTCGATTTTTCCCAGCCAAAGAACGCGGTCATGTGACATGGGACTGGCTCGACACCTACCATTCGTTCAGCTTCGGACATTTTTATGATCCAGATCTCATGGGGTTCGGACTGCTTCGGGTCGTGAATGACGACACCATTGCCCCAGGCGCTGGTTTCGGCAAGCACCCGCATCAGAATATGGAAATCATCACCATCCCTCTCACCGGCGGAGTGGAGCACACGGACAATACCGGGGCTCACAGCATCACCCAAGCCGGTTCCGTCCAGGTGATGTCCGCCGGCAAGCTCGTCGCACACTCGGAGGTAAACGCGTCGAAAACTGAGCCGCTCTCGCTCTTCCAGATCTGGATCGAACCGAATACGCTCGGCATCGAACCCCGCTATGACGAGAAGGAATTCCATCCCGAAGAACAGAAAGGGAAATGGCAACTCATGGTCTCGAATGACGCTCGAGAGGGATCACTCATGATCCACCAAAACGCTTTCATTTCCATGGGTCAATTCAAAAAGGACGAAAGGCTTGACTATGCGCTCCATGATAATGAGAATGGTGTTTTCGTGATGGCCGTCGAAGGAAGAGTGAAAATCGCTGACCAAGTTCTCAAACGCCGCGATGCCCTCGGGCTCTCGGAAAACCAGTCTTTTTCTGGGGAAGCCTTGGAAGATGCTCAGATCATGGCCATCGAGGTTCCTCTGGAATAAAATCGTCGAAAGCAACTGTCCAAAGAAAAATCCGCCTCATGGGCGGATCCTTCATTCATCAGGACGGGCTTTAATTACCGCTCGGCACCCCTGGTATCGTCATCCCGGCTGGAAGCTTGTCCTTGTACTGCTTCATCATCTCAAGTGACTGCTTCATCATGGCGCACTGGTCTACAAAGACGACATCCGTTGGGACAGAGAAGTCGGCTCCCAGAGACGGAGTGCAACTCACATTCTTGGCGGCATCAAAACTCTTTTCAGGGTCTTCCACCTTGGGTGCGGTTGAGTCCTTGGTCTCGGTGGTCGGAAGAGCTGTCTTGAGTTCATCCAGGCAAGCCTTGGACATCTTGAAGCCATTCTTGTCCTTACTCGTCCAAGTGTACTGCATGTCCCCGTCAAAAAGCGCGTAGACGGTCATGTCCCCCACAACGCTCGTCGACTTGAATTTCTGCCCATCGACCATGACGGTCGACTGGAAGGATTTCCCATTCGCGTCGCTCGCATAGATACACTGCATTTTCTTGCCGAGCCCCATGGCGTCCTTGATCGATGCAACAACACCGCTTTCCTTGGGCACCACACTCCCGGGAGTACTGGTTTGCTCTCCCTGCTGAGCCGTCTCAGGAGTGCTCTCCTTTTTGCCATTCCACCAAAAAAACAGGCCGACAAGCACCACAACTACGACCACTCCCCCGATTATTTTTCCCATAGGATAAAGGAAGGCATGAATTACGCCTCTAGTATATCCCCTTCTCGAGCGAATGCCACGCCGCTTGTCAAGACAAAAAAAGGCCGCGAATCGTGGAGACGACGCGCGGCCATGAGCGGCACTGAGAACCTCATTTCCGGAGACGGTAGCCCTTGAGTCTGAGGGCGAATTCGCCCAGGGCATGGATACCGCTGGCCTCAGCCTGGCGGCACCATTCTCGGAAGCGTTCAAGAAGCTGTTCGTTCGAGAGTCGGGAACGTGCCCCCAAAGATCGGAGCCGAAGACGCATCGTACGGATGGTCCGAAGAGTCGGGCGGTGCTCGAGAATGAGCTCCAGTTCTTGTCGCTCCTCCGGGCCGAGGCTTTCATCCTCCTTTCGCAGGAGTTCACGGATATGGTGTTTCCGCTTTCGGCCAAGGTCGTCTTCGTAGAGTGGCCGCAATTCCTTGATTTCTCTAGCGGTCACCTTCCGAAGCTCTCGGCCATAGTTCTTGAGAATGGCAAAGCGGTGCTGGATGACTGCCTTGAGGGCTTCGAGATCGGCCTCGGGCACTCCTGAGCGAGACTCAATCTCCGGAGGAACCCTCACATTCCAGGCCAATTTCAGGGCCATGAGAACGCGGATGTACAGCCAGCCGATGTCGAATTCATACCATTTCGATGAGAGCTTGGCTGAGGTCCCATAGGCGTGGTGATTGTTATGGAGCTCTTCCCCGCCGATGATGATGCCCCAAGGCACGATATTCGTACTCGTGTCCGGCGGGTCGAAGGTTTCGAAGTTCCGATACCCCCAGTAGTGGCCAACACCGTTGATGATGCCGGCGGCCATGACGGGAATCCACATCATCTGCACCGCCCAGATCGTCGCACCGATTGGCCCGAACAGCGTCAGGTCGATTGCCAGCATGAGACCCACTCCTTGCCAGGAAAAGCGTGTATAGAGATTACGCTCGATCCAGTCATTGGGGGTTCCGTGACCGTACTTCTCGATGGTCTCGGAATTCTTGGCCTCATCCCGATAGAGTTCCGAACCCCGCCAGAAGACGGCACTGAGACCGCGAGTTTGCGGACTATGCGGGTCTTCGAGGGTTTCCACCTTGGCGTGATGCTTACGGTGGATCGCCACCCACTCCTTGGTGACCATGCCGGTCGTGAGCCAGAGCCAGAAGCGGAAGAAATGCGAGGCGATTGGGTGAAGCTCGAGCGCCCGATGCGCCTGGGCGCGATGGAGGAAGATCGTGACGCAGGCGATCGTGACATGCGTCAGGACGAGAGCGACGACGACATACCCCCACCACGGAAGATCGATGAGTCGTGAATTGAGAAGGGAAACGACATTCGAGATGTCCATCGGGGCCTCCAAGGGATTAGGGTGAGATACAGTCCAAAAACCAAGTTTTCAAGATACAAAAAAACTTGAGGTCATTATATCACCCCGAAGATAAAGAGTGGACAAACAAAACCCCGCCCACAGGGGACGGGGTTTTTCGCAAAGCGGCTTATGCGGCTTTGTTGCGCTCCTCGAGAGGACGGGCTTCGTTGACCGTAAGGGTCCGGCCTTCGAATTCCTTTCCGTTCCAAAGCTCAATTGCCTTGGCGGCAGCTTCTGGAGTCGCCATTTCGACGAAACCGAAACCGCGCGAGCGGCCAGTCATGCGATCGATGATGATCTTGACTGAGGTCACTTCACCCGCTTGGGCGAAAGCTTCCTTCATGGCCTCTTCCGTGGTGCGGTAGGGAATCCCACCGATATACAAACGTGTAGGCATAATGTAAAACACTGCTGATTACGCAAACCTTGTAAGACGACCTTCTGGACTCTTTCACGTAACCAGCCTGCCCGTCCGGAGTCACAAGGACGAAGGAGGGTTGATACCGTACACGCCGAAAAGTGATACCAAAAAAACCTTACAGTTGCACCTAGAAGGTAGCACGAAAATCGAGAAAAGGCAAGGATGCGCCTTTTTCTATGATTTCGAAGTGGCTTTTCGGCACATGACCTCGATATTGTGGCCATCCAGGTCAAAGACAAAGGCGGCGTAATAATCCTTATCGTACTGTGGGCGTGGCCCAGGAGCGCCATTGTCAGTTCCTCCAGCGGCGAGGGCGACATCATAGAAGGCCTTTACCGTGGCTTCGTCTTCGGCTCGAAAAGCAATGTGGGCTGGGCGGATGTTTTCTTCCTGGATCACCCAAAGATCAGCCCCTTTCTCCCCGAAGCCGCCGACTTTTCCGTCAAATTCCATGAGAAGCTTGTACCCAATCGGGGCGAGGGCTTTTTCATAGAACGCCTTACTTTTCACGAAATCTTTCACATATAGCGAAACATGGTCAATCATACAGATGGGTTAAATTGATTACTCATAAACATACTTATTTCCCCAAAAGCATCTTTGTTACCGGGAGAAGCCGCTCAGCAATTTTAGCATATCCCTTGTCGTTGGGATGAATGGCGTCACTCATGAGAGAGGCGTCCCCGAAAACTCCCGAAAGAACATCCGGGACAGAGCGCGCTTGGGTTTTTTCAGCGAGGGCCTCATACTCCGCATCGGCTCCACCACCGATGACGCCGCTTCGCACTCCAATGAGGATTACCATGGCACCATCACGCTGAAAGGCAGTAATGATCTTTTCGAGATTGACAAATGTATCAGCTCGCGGAATTTTCCGCAGAAAATCATTCCCCCCAAGGAGAATAAGAGCGAGTCTCGGCTTCTCCGCGAGAGCCGGTTCCAGTCGCTCCAAAGCCGAGGCAGTGGTATCCCCCGCCACCCCATAGTTCAAAACTGGCTCTTCAAGTCCCTTCTGAAGAAGGCTCGAGAGATCATTGCCTCGAGTCGCGCCCACCCCTTCGACGAGGCTATCCCCGAGAAAAAGCACCGGGCCGGCCGCTGATGAAGGATAATTCTTCACCGGACCATCGCTTTTCCAAAAAAACCAGAGGAGGGTAATGCCTCCAAGAAGTATAAGGCCCCCGCTCGTCCAAATTATTTTTTTCATACTGACTGAGATTTATTCTTGATGCTCATCCGGAATAAATTTTAAGGCCGCTCCATTCATACAGTAGCGCAGTCCGGTAGGAGCCGGTCCATCCATAAAGACATGCCCCAAATGGCCACCAGCCTTAGAGAGAACTTCGGTTCGTGAGAGAAAGAGCGAATCGTCCTCTGCCGTCAGGATGGCATCCGGTATGATGGGCCGGGTAAAGCTCGGCCAGCCGGTACCTGAATCAAACTTGTCTTCCGAGCGAAATACCGGTTCTCCCGTGTCAGCTGTTACATAAACACCTTTGCGCTTTTCAGCATTCAAGGGACTCGTATAGGGAGTCTCTGTTCCTTTCTCTCGCAGAATAAAATACTGATCGGGAGTGAGTATCTTCTTCCATTCCTCATCCGTCTTCATGCCTTCTTGCGAAGAAGCCCTTTGTTCTCCGAGAGAAGAGTCTTCACTCTTTCCTTGGGAAAAAAAATGCCCTACCAGAAAAACTCCCAGGAAGGCGAGCCCGACGAGAAGCAAAAGGGTGTCTCTAGACATAGGAAAATTAATTCCGAAGACCTCGGCCGGTCTGAAAGAGGTACCAGGTGTAACCGAAGAGGATCAGAGTAAGAGAGAGAAGGATCGAGAAAGCAAGCGTCACATTGACATCCGAGAGACCGAGAAATCCATACCGAAAACCGTTCACCATGTAGAGAATGGGGTTGAAATGCGAAATGTTCTGCCAAA
>JBDTWF010000069.1:0-5258 GCA_040006815.1 Candidatus Moraniibacteriota bacterium
CAGGGATATACCGCTCAATGTCAAAATTCCCCATAGAAAACTGGGTGGGGCTTCCTCATCGGGTATTTTTTTATCATCTCTATCGATAGTCATAGGTGTTCTCTCCATCACCATACCATACATACGAAAGCAAGTTTCGACGCTCAAGGTTCGCTACTCGTGACGGAGAGCATCGATTGGGTTGAGATTGGCCGCTCGGCGGGCTGGGTAAAATCCGAAGACGATACCGACCGCCGCCGAAACCCCAAAGGCCAGGAGGACAGAGGAAAGTGACACCTCGGTAGTCAGTGAAGCAAAATGAGAAACCAAAAGCGATGCTCCCCAGCCAAGAATGACGCCGATGACGCCGCCAAGAAAGGTGAGGACGATGGATTCAGCCAGAAACTGAAGATTGATGAGGTTTTTGCGGATACCCACTGCCTTACGAAGCCCAATCTCGCGGGTCCGCTCCGTCACATTAGTAAGCATCATGTTCATGATGCCGATACCGCCGACCAAAAGAGAGATGCTCGCGATGGAAGCCAGGAAAAGAGTAAAGGTATTAATAACAGTTGAAAGCGTTCCGAGAATGTCTTCTTGGGAAATGATGGAGAAATCGGCTTCCTGGACGCGATGCTTTTGCATGAGGGTGTCCGTAATGATGTCTCGAATGGCGTTCATCCGATCTTTGTCGGCGACCGAAACGGCGATCGTTGAGAGGTAATCCGTGCCCGAAAGTATCTGTTGCATGGTTCCAAGCGGGACAAAGATCATGTCGTCCGGCCCGGAAAATCCCGCCCCTCCCTTGGCGGCAAGAATCCCGATGACCGTAAAGAGTACTTTGTTGACGCGGACGGTCTTTCCCATGGGATCCTCTTCGCCAAAAAGATCCTTAGCGACCGTTGCCCCGAGAACGGCCTGACGAGCGACGCTTCGCTCATTGGCCTCGCTGATGAAAGAGCCCTGGGCAATCGTCAGGTTGTGGACCGTGGAGTAGAGAGCCAGTCCTCCGGTGACCGTCGTATTTGTGTTGTTGCCGGTCGGCGAGACAATCTGAAAGCGTCGCGATGACTCAGGAGAAACAAGCGCCACCCCATCGATTGCCTCGATGACTTTAACATCTTCATTCTTGAGCGTTTGAGCCGAACCACGCCCCGAAGAAACAATGCCGCGCCCTGGCTGGACAACACCCGGAAGGATCGTGAGGAGATTAGAGCCGAGCCCTTCGATGCTCGTTTGGACGGAATTTTTGGCCCCCTCTCCGATAGAGATCATGGTAATGACGGAAGCGATACCGATAACGATACCGAGTATAGTCAAGCTCGAGCGCGCTTTATTGGCCGCAAGACTCTGGAGGGTTTCGTTGACGAGGTCTTTAAACATTTTTTTGGTCTTTTTCAATCATGCCGTCGCGAATCGAGATGACACGATCGGTAAAAGCGGCGATTTCTGGCTCATGCGTGATGAGAATAATGGTATGTCCCTCGTCATGAAGTTTCTGGAAGGCAGCCATGACAAGCCGGCTCGTCTTCGTATCAAGATTTCCCGTCGGTTCGTCGGCCAAGATAATAGCTGGATTATTGATAAGAGCTCGAGCAATAGCCACACGCTGAATCTGCCCGCCAGAAAGCTGATTGGGGAAATTATTGTATTTGCTTTCCTCCAAACCAGCCACCGAGAGCGCCTGGAAAGCCATTTCTTCACGCTTCTTCTTGGAAATCCCGGAGTAGAGGAGCGGGAGGATAACATTTCGAAGAGCCGATGTCCTCGGAAGCAGATTGAAGGACTGGAACACGAAGCCGATCTTCTCTCGGCGGAGATCAGAGAGTTCATCCTCATCGAGATGAGAGACATCCCGACCATCCAGAAAATAACTCCCGGATGTGGGTGTATCAAGGGCTCCGAGGATGTGCATGAGCGTGGACTTCCCCGAGCCCGACGGCCCGATGATCGCCACAAACTCCCCCTTCTCTATCGTGAAAGAGACCTCCTTGAGGGCAATGGTATCGATGTCGCCATTCTCATAGATTTTGGAAAGCCCCTTGCATTCGATCATATCGTTAGCGGGCAGTCCCGCTACTGCGATTGTTCCCTCCCGTTCCCGGAAGGCGGAATGGGCTGGTTGTTTGCGCAGGAGTCGCGGAAGCCGCTGAAATAGTTTGTGTGACGACCGTCTCTCTCTCGGAAAGCCCGCTCGTAATCTCCGTCTCGCTTGCATTCGATGCACCCACCGTGACTCCCTTCCTTGTCGGAGTGCCTTGTTCCATTACCTGAACATACTTCCCATTCGCATCGGTCTTAACAGCTGAATTCGGCACAAGCAGAGTATTCTCCTTCACGCCAGTAATAATCGAGGCGGACACGCTCATGCCCGGCTTCATGCGGGTATCAAGCTCGTCAAAATCGATTGTCACCGTATAATTGACCACTCCCGAACTGTTCGTCCCGAGAGAATCAACGGCTGAGACTTTCCCATTTATGTGAAGATCCGGGAGGGCGTCAAGTGTAATCTCGACTTTCTGCCCGAGAGAAACGGTCGCGATATCCACCTCGCTCACATCCACGCTCACCTGGAGCGTCGCGAGGTCACCGATGATGATCGGCGTTACCTTCCCTCCCGTGCTTGAAGTGAGATTTCCGAGATCATCTCCATTCTTCACATTCACTTCATTGACTGTCCCATCGATTGGAGCCTTCACGGTCCGCTCGGCTGCTTCCGAAAGGACATTCTGATAGTCGGCCTTGGCGGCAATGAGTCCCTGAACGCTCGAAGCAACCCCAGCTTCGGCAGCGTCCACTTTTTTCTTCAGCGCATTCTGCTGCATCTTCGACGATTTATTATCGCCCCGCTGAGCCTGATACGAGTCGGCCTTGGCCTGACTCCGGGTCGCATAGGCGGAAGCAAGAGACTGCTGAGCCGAAAGGTATGAAGCCTTGGCCTTGGCCGCCTGAACTCCCAGATCATCGTTGTCAATGAGAAACAATCGATCCCCCTTCTTCACTGAATCCCCCACCTTCACTCGAAGGTCAGTCACCGTCCCGGTAATAGTTGGGTCGACATTCGCTTCGGAATCAATGGTGACATTTCCGCTTGAAGAAATAGCGGTGGTGAGCGTTCCTCTCTCCGCTTGGGCCGTCACATAGCGCGTTTCGGTGGATGCGGAATTGGTAGAGCGGTACCAAAAATAACCTCCAATAATAAGAAGTGCAATTATTCCGTACCAATAGCTCTTTTTCATTTTCATACGCCCTTGTAAAGACTAATCGACCGCTCCTCCAAGCCGAGAAAGGAGAGGTGCAGATATCTATTACTCCTTCATTATCCTCTGTTTTGCCGATTATGCCTACCCTCTTCAAGAGGGGTGTATTCGATCGATTTCTCCACTTTTTTGAAAAGTGACAAAATAAAAAGGCCTGGCGCGCGTGATTCCACGCACCAGACCTCAGTCCGACAGCCCTTCAAATCAAGCCGAGCAACTGCTCGAGAAAGAGGAGGGCGAAGACCAGTCCGATTGAGAGGAGGATGAAATTCACCCACATCATATTTGAAGAAAGGATCCCTCGGGAAAGGAACTCCCGCGTCAGGGCGAAGCTCATCCACAGCCCCACGATGACGGCGATACCGATCCATACCATGCGCATCGACCCCCACTGTCGCAGGCTTTGGCCGAAGAGCGCCGTCCCTAGAATGCCCAGCAACAGGGCAACGAGGACGAAAAGGAAAACCGCTGCCGCTTTCCTGCTGAAATGCATGATTTCTCTCCTCTCGTGAAAATGAGTGCAAGCGATGACGACACAAGGCCCATCTTAGAGCACGGAAAAGAACCGAAAGCGCAGAGTAACCGAGAGTGGGAGCAATGTCAATAGGACAGGCTCCTCACGAAAAGTTCGCCCATTTGCCCCTACCACTTCTTAGGCATTTTGAGAACATTAATGACTTTCCCGTTGATGACGAAATTGTCGTCTTTAGTGAGGAAGATCGGCTTGTGCTTTTTGTCGGTTGATTCCGGGAGCAGGGCGATGGTGTGGCCGTCGACGGAACGATAGGTCTTGACCGTCGCCAGACCATCGATGACGACCAGGACGCGATCGCCGCTTCGGAATTCCTTAGCCTCGGCGTTAACGAGGACGAAATCCCCGTTCTCGATGGTTTTTCCATTCACCTTAGCCTTGTTCATGGAAGTGCCCGAAACCTGCACCGCGAAGACATTCCGTTCCTTGACGATGTTTTTGGAAACGCGGAGATATCCCTCGACATACTGCTCGGCAAACATGGTGGCCGCACCAGCACTCGCCGCGCCAAACACCGGGATCTGAACAAACGCTTCACTACTGATGCCCTTGAGGAGAATACCCCGGTCCTCGCTCGTCCGTTCAATGTAGCCCTTCTTCTCAAGGGCATTAAGATAGAGGAAAAAGCTTCGCAGGCTTTTGAGTTTCAAGCCAAGGCGAGAGCTCTCGACTTTAATCTCTCGAACGGTCGGCATCTCACCGTGTTCGGTGAAAAACTGCTTGATCGCCTGGAGCACGATCTTCTGCTTCTGCGTGAGAAGTTGCATATGTTTTAGTGTTTACTCTTATTACACTACAAAGTATACAACTTCCCAAAATACTGTCAACTCCGTTTTGTTGGAAAACAAAACCAGCCCAAGTGGGCCGGTGTTTGTCCAAAGGAGGAGACTACATTGTCTGGGCCGTCTCCGTGCCACATTCGCGACACATCTTCTTGTGCATCACGACCTCATACACCGCCGAGAGTCCCACGAGGACATAGATTGCCCTTGCCGCCATGGATGACATACCCCCCACGAATGAGCCGATTTCCCAGCCCAAGAGACCAAACAAAAGCCAGTTCAAACCACCGACGACCAGCAGTATAAAAGTAACCGTATGGATTTTCATTGAATTCTGTACATAAATTATCTTAGAGTAGGTATCGACCATTCGGAATGAGTAACAGTACCTATATTTTTAGTATATACCCGGAAAAGAGCCCTCCTCCTGAAAACTGTCAAGTATTTTTTCCACAAAAAAACCAGCCTCGGAAGGGCTGATTTTTTCGCACACTTTCTCCCATTACTGGAGAATCTCGTAGGTCAGAGTGACCTGGACTTCGGTTTTTTGGCTCCCTGGCTCGATACTCGGTGGAACGGCCTGTTTCACCGCGCTCACTTCCATGGCTCCCCCCATGCCGCCATACCCCATTGGCGTCGGATCACTGTTCTCATAGAGAGTGACGATCTTTCCCAGGCGAAACCCGCTCGCATCAGCGATAGACT
>JBDTWF010000070.1:0-4169 GCA_040006815.1 Candidatus Moraniibacteriota bacterium
CATGCAGTATCTGGCTGATGCTCTCCGTGAAACAAACTTTCCTCAGAAGCAGATCTACAACTTTCTGGATCCTTCGGTGGCGCTTCAGAATGTCTCTGACATTGTCCGGCCAGGAGACCTGATCCTCATCAAGGGTTCGCGCGGCATGCGTATGGAGAAGATCGTGGAGGCACTCCTCGGAGAACCAGAGAAGGCTCTCGAACTACTTGCCTGTCAGTCGAGCAGCTGGCGGAACAAGCCTTTTGTCGCACCAGAAGAGTGGTTTCGCTAGAGAGACCTCTTGACGAGCGTTCTTTTCGTTGACATGCTCTTTTCTCATTGTGTAAGATAGAGGGTAGAGAGAGGGGGTTACCTCATAATTGACAAACGATGTATGGCAGAAGTAACAGAGACGCCAGAGACTACAGAGACCGCCCGGGACCAGGAATTCATTGAATATGTGGTGAAGATGCTCGTGGACAATCCGGACGATGTGAAGGTGGGAAGAAAGATTGATGAAATGGGAGTTTTGATTACGCTCGATGTGCATGCTGATGACATGGGCATGGTCATTGGCCGTGAGGGCATGACCGCCAAGGCGCTTCGCACCCTTCTTCGGGTGATCGGTGCTCGAAACAATGCTCGCGTCAACCTGAAGATCAATGAGCCAGCCGGTTCGGAACGAGGGCGCCGGACGGAGACACAGCCAGCGGTTGATGCCGCTCCGAGAGAAACGCTTCCTCATGCTCCGACAGAAAGCCCGGCCCCGCGCAGTTTGGATGATGTGATGAATGACATCAAGATCTAGAAGATTTTTACAAAAAGCTCGCGGATTAGCTGCGGGTTTTTTGTTGAGAAAAAAGGGAAAAAAGCTTAGAATGGAGGCATTATGAAATGCCAGCAAACAGCCATTTCTGGCCTTCTTCTTTTGACTCTCGATGTCTACTCAGATGAGCGGGGGATATTTTTTGAGGGGTATCAAGGTAAGCGTTTTGAAGAAATGGGAATTCCACCCTTTGTTCAAGATAATTTCTCCATTTCAAAAGACGGCGTTATCCGTGCCCTGCACTACCAAGTCCCACCGATGGCTCAGGGGAAGCTGGTGCAGGTGCTTTCAGGGAAGGTCCTGGATGTGGCGGTGGATATCCGACATGGTTCGCCCACTTTTGGGAAGCATGTCGCCGTAGAGCTCTCGGCCGAAAATCACCAACAGCTTTGGATTCCCGCTGGTTTTGCTCATGGATTTGCTAGTCTCACCGAAGGAACGATTTTCCAGTATAAGTGCACGGGATATTACTCGGCAGAGCATGAACGAGGGATCCGTTATGATGATTCAACTCTCGGAATCGATTGGAGAGTAGAAAAGCCGATACTCAACAAGCGTGACCTGGAGCACCCGCTTCTCTCTGACATCCCGAAGGATTTTATTTTTGAAGGGTAAAAGTCTATGAAACTATTAGTCACGGGAGGCGCGGGCTTTATCGGATCTAATTTTATTCACTTTGTTCTTGGGAACACGACAGATGTTGAGATTGTTAATCTCGATCTCTTGACCTACGCCGGAAATCTGGAGAACCTGAAGCAATGGGAAAGGGATTCGCGTTACCGTTTTGTTGAGGGCGACATTTGCGACGCGGAGCTTCTCGAAACTCTTGTGCCGAAAGTCGATACAATCGTTCACTTTGCGGCTGAATCGCATGTGGACCGCTCCATCCTCGATGCAGGAGCTTTCATACGGACGAATGTGATGGGAACGCAGGCGCTTTTGGAGGGAGCGAGAAAATACACAAAACGCTTTCATCATGTCTCGACCGATGAGGTGTTCGGCTCTCTTGCGCCGGAGGATGCGGCCTTTACCGAGACGACCCCGTATGACCCCCGAAGCCCCTACAGTGCTTCCAAGGCCGCCTCTGATCATTTAGTCCGGGCCTCCTTCCATACCTACGCCCTCCCGGTGACCATCTCCAACACTTCCAATAACTATGGACCGTACCATTTTCCGGAGAAATTCATTCCTCTCGCTATCACCAATCTTCTTGAAGGAAAAAAAGTTCCGGTCTATGGTGACGGTCTGCAGGTGCGTGATTGGATTCATGTGACGGATCATGTGCGGGGAATATGGCTGGTACTCAAAGAGGGAAAAATCGGCGAGACATATTGTCTTGGTGGGAACAGCGAGCGGACCAACCTTACCGTGGTTCGAGAGATCCTGAAGCTTCTCGGAAAAAACGAGGAAATGCTTGAGTATGTGAAGGATCGACCCGGCCATGATCGGCGCTATGCGATTAATTCGGACAAGGCCAAGCGCGAGCTCGGCTGGGTACCCGAGGTTTCTTTTGAGGAAGGTCTCGGTGAAACGGTGAAATGGTACGAGGAAAATCGGGCGTGGTGGGAAAATGTGAAATCCGGTGCTTACCGCGAGTACTATGAGCGCCAATATGGAAAACAGTAAGGTGTTCCGAGTCCTTATTCTTGGGAGTAAGGGGATGCTCGGACAGGCACTTCTTGAGGAATTCCGTGAGCTTTCCGGATATGCGGTTACGGCGTGGGACAAGGAAGAGATTGATCTCACGGATTTCGGTGTTCTTGAGGAGGCGCTCCGAAAGCAAAACCCGAACATCGTCATCAATGCCGCCGCCTATAATGCTGTCGATGACTGCGAAGAAGACACAAGAGAATTTGAGAAGGCCGTCGTGCTCAACGCGAAGTTGCCTGAAAACTTAGCTCAGTTTTCCTCGAAGTTCGGATTTTTTCTCGTGCATTATTCAACAGACTATGTTTTTGACGGTACGCTTGAGGTGGGCCAGGCTTCCGGAGGCTGTCAGTCTGGAGCGTGTTGCGGGGGAAATTGCCACGGGAGCGATAACGCCGGGTATGACGAAGAGGCCCTTCCTCATCCGCTTTCGAAATACGGAGAGACAAAGCTGGCCGGCGAGGGATTTGTCAGAGGACAGACACAAAACTATTACATCATTCGTCTTTCAAAACTGTTTGGCCGACCAGGAACTTCGACCGTCGCCAAGCACAGTTTCTTTGAAGTCATGCTCGATAAGGGAAAACGGGGTGAGGTGATCAAAGTCGTCGATGGGGAAAAAAGCTGTTTCACCTATGCGCCCGATCTCGCCCGCGCGACGCGCACACTTCTCGAAGATGCCTGTCCTTCGGGGATATATCACCTCCCGAATGAAGGCGGGGCTACTTGGTATGAAGCTACTCAAGCGCTCTTTGGTCTGGCAGGACTAACTCTTCCGATCGAGCCGATTTCTCCAGAAGCCTTTTCGCGAAAAGCCAAACGGCCTATTTTTTCCGTCCTTTTGAATACCCAGAGACCGCTTCTTCGGCCATACACGGAGGCCCTTCGAGACTATTTGGGAGAAATGGTACAATAGGAAAGAAATGACTTTTACTCATCTCTCTTTATGAAAACGCTTCAGAAAAAGGACAAAGCGGTATGGAAGGCTGTGGTTGGAGAAGAACGCCGAGAGGAAGACGGGTTGGAATTGATTGCTTCAGAAAACTATGTTTCGGAAGCGATTCTCGCCGCGCTCGGGACAGTTTTTACCAATAAATATTCAGAAGGCTATCCTGGGAAACGCTATTACGGTGGACAAACTTTTACGGACCAGGTGGAAGTCTTGGCGCTCGAACGGGCCAAGAAGCTTTTCAGTGCGGAGCACGCCAATGTTCAGCCTCATTCAGGAGCGCAGGCCAATCTTGCGGTCTATGCTGCACTTCTGGAGCCGGGAGACACAGTTCTCGGGATGGATCTTTCGCACGGTGGGCATTTGACGCATGGGCATCCGGTGACGCTTCCCGCCAAGATCTACCGTTTCGTGCGCTATAAGACTGAGCCAGATGGGAGTATTGATTACAAAAAGCTCGAAGCTCTTGCGAGGAAAGAAAAGCCCAAGCTCATGCTGGCTGGTTTTTCTTCCTATACGCGCCAGATCGATTACGCCAAGTTTACTTACATTGCCAAGAAAGTAGGCGCTCTTTCCATGATGGACATGGCGCATATCGCAGGAATCGTCGCCGGGAAGGCACTTCCGAACCCGGTGAAGTATTTTGATGTGGTGACTGCGACGACGCACAAGACGCTTCGGGGGCCACGCGGCGGACTGATCCTTTCCCGAAAAGAATTTGCCAAGGCCATTGATAAGGCCGTCTTTCCTGGAACGCAGGGCGGCCCG